>CAZHHK010000073.1:0-16870 GCA_964531405.1 uncultured Spirochaetales bacterium
AAAATAATTTGGAAAAAGAGGCTTATTTATGGCAAACTTTCGGACAGTAATGGTTTTTTTTATTAAATTGTCAATATGTATGAATGATTATTAATTTTAAAACCTATCAATTTTTAGGGAAACAAGGGATAGTTGTCTTTTTTTTGTCAATAGTGTTTTGATTGTTTAATTTTAAAAGTTTTGATTGATAATATTTAGCAAATTTTGTTATATTTATAATACTAGAGGGAGGCAGTTGTAATGGCTATAAAAGTTAGAGAAATGATCGGTGCAAATGTTTATTATCCAAAAGACAAAGAAAAATTGTCAAGAATGATAAATGGAGCATTAAAAAATGATGCTGAAAAAATTGATAAGAATCCTTTTGCAATAATATCACCATATGGACATTATCTTACTGCATTGCAGATATACGCAGCTTCGTATAAACAGATATTAAAGAAAAAATATGATACGATTATAATTTTGGGTCCGGTGCATAAGATTGCTTTCCCTGCTATTGCTTTGGCAGATTATGATGAGTTTGCGACTCCTCTTGGAAATCTTACAGTGGATAAAGATGCCTCTGAAGTTTTACGTTCTTTTGATAAAAAATATATAATTAATAAAAATAAATATCATGATGCAGAATACTGTATAGAAAATCAATTGCCTTTTATATCATTAATATTTGGGAATAAAGTTAAAATTCTGCCTGTTTTACTTGGAGAGGTAAATACAAAATTTACTATAATGCTTGCAAATGCTTTAAAAAGATTATTTGATAAGGCAAAAAAAGATTATTTGATAATTGCTGCAACAAATTTAAGTACAGATTTAAAATATGATGATGCAGTAAAAATGGATAATAATTTTGCTGATTATCTTATTAATTTTAATCCAGACAGGTTGTCCGAACAACTATCGATGAATGAAATACGCGCAAAAGGTGGAGGTTGTGTCGTTGCATTGCAGAGGTTTGCAAAATTAGCAAATCATGATAATTTGAGAGTTATAAGATTAGCCAATTCCGGTGATTTTTCTGAAGATAAGGATAAGGTTGAAGGGTATATATCAGCGGTAATCTGGTAATAGTTTTAGAGAATAAGATAATTTACCGATAATCAATAATGATTATTTATTAGCCCATTTAGTAGATAACTTAATTATTAAAAAAGGCAAAGCAAATATGGATAATATTAATATTGATGAATTGATAAAAAGTGCAAAAGGCGAGTCTTCTGAAGAAAAATTGGTTATTGATGAATCAAAGAATATTAATCCCGGCGATGAAATAGAATTAATAAAAAACATTAAAAAAGAGCTTGAGCAAGATAAAAAAGTAAAAGCATCTTTAAGCTACAAACAACCGAGGACACATTTTCTTTTTATTAGCGATGATTTAAAATTAAAGATAAAAAAATATATTTTAAAAACAATCAAGTTTCTGCAGTTTAGTGGTATTTTATTTATAGTTCTTGGTGGTTTATTTTTGGCAAATTTATTTATTCATAATAATATAGTATTGATTGTTTTATATTTGATTGCTATTTTTATTATATCAATATATTATTTAATTTTATCAAAATTTTTGATTGACAAAAGTATGAATAAACCACTTGAAATTCTTGGGCAGGTTTCCAAAGGCAAGCTCTCCTTTGATATTTTATCCAATGCCGAACTTAAAAAAGAATTGGGTAAATTTGCCATACCACTTGACACAATAATAAAAACAATGTCGGATATGGTAAGTAAAATAGAATTGTCTGCTCTTGATCTTGCCGGAAACTCGGATGCTTTATCATATTTTGCAGCATCAATGGCAAGTAAAACTATGGATCAAGCCGACTCTATAGATATTATAGATGATTCTGCAAAAAATCTTAATGATTCTATGCAGGAAATCAAGATAAGTGTCGAGACCGCTTATGAAATATCCAAAACTTCAATTGAAGAAGCTAATAATAGTTCTGTCGAGATTTTATCGTTAATTGAAGAAATGAATCGAATAAATGAAATGTCTGATAAAATTCTTACAACAATGAATTTTATCGATGATATTGCTGCTGAAACCAACCTGTTGGCATTAAATGCGGCAATACAGGCTGCTCATGCCGGTGAAGAAGGGAAAGGTTTTGGTGTAGTAGCTGGAGAAATCAAAAATCTTGCCCAGTCAAGCTCAAAGGCTACTAAGACAATTTATGAAATAATTGAAAAAACAGTTGAATCAATAAGCAAAGGAGTTAAGGCCAGTGAGAAAGCAAAAAAGGAACTTGTTAAGATTATTTCTTCAATAAAAACTACAGAAGATTTAATGTCAAAGATTAATGAATCTATAAATATGCAGAGTTCTTCAACCGGGCAATTAAAGGAAAATCTGGCTAATATCAGGGAATTGACTAACAATATAAACAGTGATACTCAAAATATTAAAACCGCTATAGCTAATTTATCCGGACAGGCACAAATTTTAACAAAATTAATTTCTTTCTTTGAAGTTAATTCCTCCAATAAGATTAATACCGATTCTATTTATGGTATTGAAAGTTAGGTCTTTTTAATTTATTCTTAATTTTAACTAGGTAAATTCATATCCTGCCTCTGATAATACCGTTTTTTTAAAAAATCACAAAAACTATATTCATTATTTTATATGAGTTTGCCCATGGAATGTAAATATAAAAAAAATGCATGACAATTCATTTTTTTACGACTATAATGAGGGGATGATGATATTTCTTTTTTCTTTTTCAGATGAAGAATTGCGGAAGATTAAAGCAAGAGATCCTTTAATTTTCGAGAAGATATTTAAAGATTATTATAAAGCCGTTTACAACTTTATCATTATAAAAAGTAAGGGGAATAAAGCGATGGCTGAAGAAATCTTTAGTGATACTTTTTTTTCGGCATTACAATCCGCGCCTAATTTAAGAAATCCAGATAAAATTTTACAATGGCTTCTCCAGATAGCAAATAGAAGGTTTATTGATTATTTGAGAAGAAAATATAAAATGAAAAAAAATGAGGATAAAAACGGTTTAACTGATGACATTCCCTATAAAGACAACTCATTTGAAAATATTGAAAATAATGAAAAAGCCATTTTGCTGAATATTGCTCTTGAAAATATCAAACCGGAATATAAAAAAATATTGAAATTGAAATATAATGAAAATAAAACTCAAAGAGAAATATCCGAAATACTAGGCAAAACGATCTCTTCCGTAGAGAGCATATTATTCAGGGCGAGAGAGTCATTGAAAAAAGAACTAAAAAAAATGGCAAGGTGAAATATGGGAAAAAATAAAAATAAATTCGATTGGATCGACGATCTTAATGAAAACAATTTAAAATTTTTAATGAATTATGAGTATAAAAATCATGAGATCGATGAAAAAGTGAAGCTAAAAGTATTGAATAAAATAATGGAATCCGAGAAATCCTATGAAAAATCAAAAACATTTTTTCATAAAGAGTATTTCCTCGGAATTGCTTTTGCTTCGGGAGTACTGGCCTCCATTTTAATTTTATTATTATTTTATTCCCCGTATTCTAAATCACTCTTTTTAAACCGACAAAATCAATGCATAGCCCAAAGCGTAAAAGGTGAAGCATATATTTACAGCAATAAGCAAAAAAACAAAATAAAGCTTAAAACCGGAGACAATCTCGAAGAATCGAAAACTATCATTACCGGTGATGATTCTGCAGTTGATCTAAAAATAGCAGAAAATTCTTATATTACTATAAACGAGAACTCAAAATTGAGACTCGCCCTTCTGTATAAAGACAAAAACAAAGAAAATACGCGGTTTATCCTTGAAGAAGGCGAATTAATGGCAAATCCAGGAATAATCACAGGAGATTCGAGCTTCGAAATCGAGACCGATGCTATAATGATTTCGGTAAAAGGAACATCATTCATGGTATACGCTGACCCGAGCAAGAATACATCGGTTAAGGTGAATGAAGGAAAAGTTTATATTAGCATCAAATTTAATCCAGCTTTTTATTCGGACATTCCCGATAAAAAAATAAAAGAAATATTAGAAGAAGTTTTGATTTTATCCGGAGGGAAAAGTATAAAAATTTCATATGATAAATTGAGGGAAACAGAGAATGAAATAAAAAAAATCCTGGATGAAATAAAAAATATTGACCCTTCTGAAATGGAAATAAAAATTGGAAAAATAAAATCATTGCGAGATGCTGTTATAAAGGATGAAAATAATGAAAAGAAACCGGAAAAAAGAGAGTCTTATGCTTCAAAAAAAATCGGTTCTTTAAATATAAATTTAACCGAAAAAGAAACTTCGGTGACAGGCGACGGCAGGGCTATTTATATCGCAAGCGATATGAATAAAGCCGTATATGCGATCGATATTAAAAACGGAAAACTGCTGTGGAAATTCACCCATCCAGATTTGAATAAAGTGACATGTCCGGCTGCTTCCCTTTATGACAGGGTGATCATCGGCTCTCCAAAAAAAATTTTCGTACTGGACAAAAATGGCAAGTTTGCTTACGCTTATGATATTAATAAAGGACCCGGATACTGGTCTTACCTTATAAAGGCCAATAATAAACTGTATATCCCCTCATCCGAAACCGTTTATGTGTACGATGGAACAAATTTTGGCAAATTAAAAAATCTGCCGGAAAGCATGGGGCAGATCTATATAACTTGTCATGGCAACAATCTGATCCTGTCATATTCCAATGAACAGGATTTGAAAATTTATGATTTATTAAAAGCCGATATCGTCTGGACATCGGTTAAATTAAATAATAGATCATTTATGACGCCTTTTATGACAGGTGATGACATCCTGATAATCGACAACAGCAATATTGCGTATAATTTTAATATATCAAAAAATGATTTTACAGCTCTGTCCCTGCCGACCGCTGCTATTTCAAATATAATCGAGAAGAATTCGGGTTTATTTTTTATCGGTAATAACGGAAATCTTTATAGAATAAATGATAAATTTACCGAATGTAAAATGATTGATAAAGTGGATTTAAATCCTAAATCCGATAAATATTTGACTAAAAAAATAATTGAATCCGGATCAAACCTGTATTTTTGCTCCGATACAGGGAAGCTGTATCGTTATGATACGACAGAACGTAAATCGGATTTTATTAAAATTAATGAAAATATCGTAAACAATCCTTTAATCTCCAGCCCGGTCATAATTGGTCCGGTAATATATGTAATCGACTCGGCGGGAAATATTTATTCCATAGAAAAAAATGAAATATATGAAGATTAAAATTGCAGCGGTGCTTTTGGTATTTATGAATATAATGGCAATTTATTCTCAAGACAATACCGGTAATGAAAAAGAATTGATAAGAAGATCGATAGCTATTCTGCCCTTTTTAAATCAAAACGGCATTACCGAATACGATTACCTGTCCGATATAATGAGGGATACGCTGAAATCACGGCTTGTAAAATCCGATGATTTTATAATAGTAAGTTTCTTCAAAATCGATGATGAAATAAAAAAAAGAAAAATTACTCTAAAAGAAGCCGTAGCTGAAAATAATGCAAAAAATATTGCAATACAATCGGAAGCGGATATATTGATAACTGGTAAATATATGATTATCAAGGAAAGCATTTTGGTGCAAATCGAAGCAATTGACATATTCTCCGATTTAATCATCGACAGCAGCAGCAAAGAAGGCAATATCGGACTGGATGTATTCAGGATAATCGATGATGTAACAAACGATATATATGAAAAGCTGAAAAAAAAATTGAAGAAGGTCGATAAGACCTATTTTGACGAAATGATGAGAGTCCTCAGGGAGCAGGAGAAAGAGAAAAATAAATTGAGCCCGATGAAAAAGGTTGGCATCGGTTTGATATCAGGTGGCAGTACATTGCTGTTATCCGGCATCATAATATTTATAGTCGATAACACTTATATATTGAATAAAAAAAACTTTATCTATGAATATTCATATCCGGAGTATTTGAAATATCACGATATTGATTTAGCAATGTTTTCAACAGGATTAATATTAATGATATGCGGCGGCATATTGGATATAATATCGATACCGCTCTTGATATATAAAAAGGGAAAAATAACTTTTAAAATCAATATAGATGATAATATAAATATATATATCACTTATATCTTTTAATTTTAATATTTTCTATAAAAAATGTTCCAAATTATAGTTTTTATATTATAATTAAGAAAAAACTATAATTATTTTTTTACTATCCATTTTTTATTTATATACAAGTGGAGATAATTATGAAAAATAAATTGTTTCTATTATCAATAATAATTAGTATGTTTTTTTCATGCAACAGATTTGATCTTCTTAAACCAATTGAGGACTCAAACAAGTCTCCTAAAAATATTGTATGGAAATATAAATGTAATGGCAGTATAAACTTATCTCCTGCAATAGGGAGTGATGGCACAATATTCATTGGTGATACAACCGGTTATTTATATGCGATAAATCCTGATGGTTCATTAAAGTGGTCATATAAGCTTGGAGATTGTATAAATTCATCACCTACAATCGCAAGAGACGGTACTATTTACATATGTAGTAATTATTATTTATATGCAAGAAATTATGATGGATCTCCGAAATGGTTTTATGCTACAACATTATCGATTTTTTGCTCTTCACCAACAATTTTAAATAACTGTTTATATATAGTAGCAGGATCCGGCTTTTTATATGCATTAAATACTACTAATGGAAAAGAAATATGGACAAATCCTTTTATCATGGAAGGAGGTATTACATCATCACCTGCAATAGGAAATGACGGTACTATTTACATTGGTTGTTTAGATGGAAAATTATATGCAATAAATCCTAATAGATCTTTAAAATGGAGATTCTCTACAGGAGATAGCATAGGATCATCTCCTATAATAGGAAATGATGGAGTTATTTGTTTTGGAAGTTTTGATAAAAGTTTTTACGTATTAAATCCTATTAATGGTGAACCTGTGTTTCCTATGCGACCAACTAATAGTAGAATATCGTCTCCTGTTATAGGAAGCGATGGATCCATATATTTTGCAAATACTGATGGTCATTTTTTTAGATTAAGTACAAATGGTGATTTAAAATGGGAGATTATACTTGATAGCCCAATAGAATCATCACCTGCAATAGGAAATGACGGTACTATTTATGTAACATGTACAAACGGCAAGGTTTACGAGGTATATAAGGATGGAACATCAAAATTATTATTTCAAGCAGATGGTGAGATTATATCATCACCTGCAATAGGAAATGATGGCACCATTTATTTTGGGAGTATAAATAAAAATCTATATGCTATAAAAACAAATTGTGGGGGGCTTGCAGATACATTATGGCCAAAATTTCTAAGAAATAATAAAAATACAAGTTCATATTAAATAAGTTTTTAAAAATCATCGTTCTTTCTTATAAATCAATGGCTGAAATTTTATAGAAACAGCAAAAACATGAATATTAATTACTGTTAAAATTTGATTAGTCTACAAATTTTTTCTATATTTTATTTTCATTGACCTTTTATATCTTTAATTATTACTGCAATTTTTTGTTTTAAACCTCATTTTGTTTATTTTCACGATAATCCATGGCTGCGATATAATTGATTATTTTTAAATGTATATAATTTCAAAAAAAATCGCAGGAATAATTAATATCTAACGACATAACAATTAGCCAAAGCTTTATTTTAAAAAATGTAAATAATGATAAGGAGGCTATATTAAATAAGAAGGAGGTAAAAATTATAAAATCGGCATCAAGCCGGAATAATCAAATTTTATAATGAAAAAAAATATATTCATTATAAAAAGATGATGGTTATTTTCAAAATTAATTAATTCTCTATAAAAGGGGAAAATTTTTAAAAAAATCGGAGGTTATATAATGAAAAAAAATCCCTTGATCTTCTGGCTATTTGCCGGAGTTATCTGTTTTTTTATGTTATTTGGATGTAGTTATTCACATTTTAACGAATCTAAATTTAATGGATCTAAAAAATCTAAAATTTCTAATAACGCTATTGAAAATAAAAATAAGTCTGACGCTGATGATCAGTCATCTATTGCAGCTGCATTAAGCATCCCTGCTCTGGAATATTCTTATGGTAATAAAAAAGTTGACGATTATAGCTATTTAAAAAGCGAATATGACGATTGGAAATCTCATTATGTTTCATATGAAAACGATGGAACAATAAGAATTAAAAGAGACGCTGCAACACAATATGATACTGTATCAGAAGGAATAGGCTATGGAATGCTGCTTGCAGTATATTTTAATGATCGAAAATTGTTTAATGGATTATGGGAATATGCAAAAAAACATTTTTGCTCCATTACCAAACTAATGCACTGGAAGGTATTGGCTGATGGGACAAATGTTAGTGGATATAATTTGCCTAGTCCACATAAGAATAGTTATGTATATGTAAGGAAAGATACCGCTTTAAGAAATTTTAACGAAGCGGATCCAAGTAAACGACCAGTATATGAACTAAATCATCCTAATGAAGATAATTGGCTCCAATGCGATTTAAACAATGACTCAAAGCTGACAACTGCAACAGACGGGGACCTTTTTACGGTTGTTGCTCTTATATTTGCAACAAAAAAATGGTACAGAAAGGATCAAACTAACCCAAATTCAGAACCCTATGAAAAGGAAGCTCTGCAAGCTGCAACGCAGTTTGTTGCACATGATATTCAAGGCGGCTATTTGAGAAATGGTAATTCATGGGGAGGAAAAAATGGATGGAATCCTTCCTATTTTATGCCTGCTTTCTGCAGGGTCATAGCTAAATTTCTTAACGATAAAGGTAGTACTAGTGAGGCAACAATAGTAAACCAGATGATAACTAACATGTATAAACAAATGGATATCATAGATCAAAATAACTCACCCGCAGGATTACACCCTGATTGGGTAATAACACAAAACGGCAAGGCTGAAAAATGTTTGGACTTAAGTGCAAGACGATACTATCAACCTGCGGATGATGCATTTGAATATACGATAACTTATAGAAAAAACGACTGGGGCTCGGGATTTACTGCAAATGTAAAAATAACAAATAAAACAGGCTCCGATATAAATGGGTGGAAACTAACATGGACATTCGCCGGCAATCAAAAAATAACCCAATCATGGAACTCAAAATATTCTCAAAGCGGTAAAGCTGTAACAATAACAAATGATAGCTGGAATAAGGTAATACCAAATAATGGCTCTGTAGACTTTGGTTTTAATGCATCATACAGCGGAAGCAATGTTGATCCTGTGGACTTCCTATTAAATGGCAAACCCAGTACACCGCCTGGTTCGGGAGGAATTAAAGATATGAACAATGATGGTAAAATAGATATCAATGATGCACTAGATAAGATGAGTTTTAACTGCTATTATGACGGGGTTAGAGTGCCGTTTAATATGGCTCTGGATTACAGCTGGTATGGAATAGATCAGGCTTATAAAATCTGTCAAAAGGTAAATAATTTTACTTATACTAAATTACTAAACAATACACTTGTGGATGGATACTCAATCACAGGAGGTCCATGGAAATATGAAGATTGTGATGGATTTAATTTGAAACATGGTGGTATTAATAAAAGTGTTACTTTTTATACATGTCTCTCTGCTCCTTTTATGGCAACAATAGAGCCAAATCGTTTAGGGGATATTTATAATATTATAAAAAATAAAAAAGAAGATTATGCTTGGGATTATAATTATTTTGGCAACTGCTGGAGAATCCTTGCTATGACATATATGAACGGCTTATTTACCAATCAATATGACTGTATGGTAACATTAAAATGCGTCGGAACAGGTACCTATTTAAGTGTAACTGCAGACAACGATGCTTGGCTAAAAGATAGTCAATCAGTTGTTGGTAACCAAGAAAAATTCGAAATTATAAATTTAGGGAATAATCGAATTTCCATAAGATCATGCTACAGTACTAAATATGTATGTACTGAAGGACATCATAGAATGAGAGCAAACAGGATCAATAATGCACAATGGGAAACTTTTGATCTTGTAAAACAAGGGACAAATACATATGCATTAAAATCCTCAGAAAATTTATATGTTACATTACACCCTGAAAACTCAAGTGTAATAGCTGACAGCTCTACAATAGGACCAAACCAGACTTTTGTTTTTACACTTGTTCAATAATATAATTATATTTAAAAAGAATATTTAAGCCCGTCCAGTCGACGGGCTTTTAATTTATATTTTCATTTGGTAAGACAGTATCCGTCTAATCAGCCCATCTTGATTTTGATTGAATAAAAAATGTCTAGAGAGGCAAGAATTTAAAAATGAGGTCTTTTTAATTTATTCTTAATTTTAACTATTGCATAATCTGAATTTTTTTTATATAATATTATTTTAGATTAAAGAATCTTATCACTTTGACTTTTTCTAAATATTTATGAATATATAGAGATAATGTTTTTTTTGTAAATCATTCTTAAAAAAAATTGCATAATTAATGTTATTTTGTTATTTTAATTTTCTCAAAATAATTTAGAAAAATTTTAAATAAAAACAATTAATAATAATTAAGAGGTGAAAATATGGCAAAGGAGATTTTGTATTCATTAGAAGCTAGAGAAGCTTTGAAAAAAGGTGTTGATGCTGTAGCTAATGCAGTACGAATTACTTTAGGTCCAAGAGGAAGGAATGTAGTATTGGACAAGAAATTCGGTGCACCTACAGTAACTAATGATGGAGTTACAATAGCAAAAGAGATTGAGTTAGCTGATCCTTTTGAAAATCTCGGAGCACAGCTTGTTAAAGAAGTATCAACAAAAACTAATGATGTAGCCGGTGACGGTACAACTACAGCTACTGTATTAGCTCAGGCACTGGTAAATGAAGGTTTAAAAAATGTAACTGCTGGCGCCAATCCAATGTCTTTAAAAAGAGGTATGCAGAAGGCATGTAGTATGGTTGTTGAGCAGATAAAAAAGAATTCTGTTCCGGTAAAAGATGAATATATTTCAAAAGTTGCTTCAATAAGCGCCAATAATGATGAAGTAATCGGTAATTTAATTGCTGATGCCATGAAACTGGTTGGTACTGACGGCGTAATTACAGTTGAGGAAGCAAAAACAACCGAAAACAGCTTAGAGCATGTAAAAGGTATGCAATTTGACAGAGGTTATATTTCTCCTTATTTTGCAATGAGATCAGAGGATGGTGTCGTTAATTTTGAGGATGCTTATATTTTAATCCATGAAAAAAAGATATCTACAATGAAGCCAATGATACCTATCCTTGAAAAAGTATTACAATCGCAAAAACCTTTATTGATAATTGCTGAAGATGTGGAAGGTGAAGCATTAACGGCATTGATTGTAAATTTACTTCAGACTGGTTTAAAGATATGTGCTGTAAAAGCGCCTGGTTTTGGTGACAGACGAAAAGCTATGCTTGAAGACATTGCAATCTTAACAGGAGGCAATGTTATTTCTGAAGAATTAGGAATGACTCTGGAAAAAGTTACAATCGATGATCTTGGAAAAGCTAAAAAAGTTACAATCGATAAAGAGAATACTACAATAGTAGAAGGTGCAGGGGCAGAGAAAGACAGAGAAGCAAGAATTAAATCAATTAAAAAACAGATTGAAGAAACAACCAGTGAATACGATAAAGAAAAATTGCAGGAAAGACTTGCTAAATTATCAGGTGGTGTTGCAGTAATTAATATCGGTGCAGCGACCGAAGTTGAGTTAAAAGAGAAAAAAGCAAGGGTTGAAGACGCTCTGTCAGCGACAAGAGCGGCTGTTCAGGAAGGTATTGTTCCTGGTGGTGGTATTACATTAATCCATGCAGCTGAATGCTTGAACAATTTTACTGCCAAAGATCCTGATGAAGTACTTGGTTCAAAAATTGTTCAGAATGCTGTAAAATCTCCATTAAAGCAAATCGCAGAAAATGCAGGTATTGACGGCTCGGTTATTATTTATAAACTTGAGAATGAAAAATGGGGAATGGGCTTTAATGCAGCAAATCTTAAAATTGAAAATATGATCGAAGCAGGTATAATCGATCCTGCAAAGGTTGTACGATGTGCTTTGGAAAATGCTGTAAGTATTGCTTCATTGGTAATAACAACAGAAACATTAATTGCAGAGAAAAAGGAAGAAAATCCTCCTGCTCCTGCAATGCCTCCAGGCGGCGGAATGGGCGGAATGTATTAAAAGAATAATTTGTAAATCAGATAAGAAGGAGGCTGTCTTTAAAATTTTAAGTCAGCCTCTTTTTTTTGCAATAAATTTTATCCTCATTTGTATTTAATTATAAAAAAACCGCCTTATAAGACAAATATAAGACGGTCTTTTTTTAAAAAAATATTATATTTTATTTTTTTCCAAAAGTTATTTTAGGAAGATCTTTTAAAGCTTTATCGATTAATTCTTTTGGATATTCATAGTCCTCAAGAGTGCCATTATTATAAGCTTCGTAAGCCGACATATCAAAATGTCCGTGTCCTGAGCAACTGAATAGAATAGTTTTTTTCTCGCCTGTTTCTTTACATTTTAATGCTTCGTTTACAGTAACTGCAAGAGCATGGGCTGTTTCCGGAGCTATTATCAAGCTTTCAGTTTTTGCAAAAAGAATTGCTTTTTCGAATATTTCAGTTTGTTTAACTGCAACAGCTTCCGACATTCCATTTTTTACTATATAGCTTAATAATGGAGAATCCCCATGATATCTTAATCCGCCTGCATGAACGGGTGGAGGTACGAATCCATGTCCGAGTGTATACATTAATGCTGGGGGGATATACTTCCCTGTATCACCATAATCCCATGTGTATTCACCCTTAGTTAAAGTAGGACAAGCTGTAGGTTCAACAGCGATGAATCTCGTTTTTTTATTTTTAGTAAGATTGTCTTTTAAAAATGGTATCATAATCCCACCATAATTACTTCCGCCTCCAACACAACCTATTACTATATCAGGATATTCTCCGATTTCTTCCATAGCAATTTTTGCTTCTTCGCCGATTATAGTCTGGTGTAATAATACATGGTTTAATACCGACCCTAATGTATAATGTGTATCCTTATTTTCCATGGCAAGCTCAACAGCTTCACTTATTGCCATACCCAGAGAACCATTATAATTATTTTTATCTTTCAATAGCTCCCTGCCGATCCTTGTCTGATCTGAAGGACTGGGTATAACTTTGCCACCGTAAGTCTGCATCATGATTTTTCTGTAAGGTTTTTGTTCGTAACTTGCTCTAACCATGAATACAAGACATTCTATACCGATTTGATTGCAGGCAAAACTTAAGGCTGACCCCCATTGCCCGGCGCCAGTCTCGGTTGTAAGTTTTTTAATGCCTTCTTTTTTATTGTAATAAGCCTGTGGTATAGCGGTATTGGGTTTGTGACTTCCTGACGGACTCACACCCTCCCATTTATAAAAAATTTTAGCAGGTGTTTTTAAGGCTTCTTCCAGAAATGTTGCCCTGATTAATGGCGTAGGCCTATAGATTGAGTAAATTTTTTGAATCTCCTCAGGTATTGGGATAAATTCGTCTTTTGTATTTATTTCCTGATTGATTAACTCTTCACTGAAAAGCTGAAGCAACATCTCCACTGGCACCGGCTGATTTGTATTAGGATCAACCAATGGAGTCAATGCTTCAGGCATATTATAAAGAATATTGATCCACTTATTTGGCATTTTATTAAGCGGTAAGTTATAAATTCTATTATTGGGCATAAAATAAACTCCTTTTTAAGATTAAATTTAATTTTTGTAGAATAAATTTAAAATATTTCTATGTCAAGAAGAACTTAATCGACAATTGAATAAAAATCTTTGATGGATACATATAAAAAAACGCCTTTGAATAGATCAAAGGCGTTTGGCATTTAATTTTGACTAAAATTAAAACTTACCAAAATTATCATCATCAAGGTTTACAACTTTTTTTGTATCTATTTTTTTTGATAAATTACTGTGTGGCTCTATTTTAATGTGTTTATCATGTAAATTATCCTGTTTTATGTGTTCAATCTTAATTTGTTCTTTTACTGATTTGTTTATTGTATCATCTATCATTTTACCATGATCAACATCGGCTAATTTAAATTTTTCAACCAGTGATTTTAGTATTTCAGCCTGGCTTGCAAGCTCCTCTGCTGCGCTTGCACATTCTTCGGCACTTGCCGTATTTGCTTGCGTTACCTGATCGATCTGACTTAATCCAACATTTACCTGATCCAGTCCTTGAGTCTGCTCCTTGCTTGACAGAGAAACATCGTCTGCTATTTCTTTAACCTTACTTGCAATGTTAACAATTTCTTCTATCTTCTTTGCTGTTGTTTCTACATATTTATTGCCTTTATCAATATTTTTTGTTGCCTCTTCTATTAATGCCGTTGTCTCCTTGACACTCTCGGCACTTCGGGCAGCAAGGTTACGAACCTCCTCTGCTACAACAGCAAAACCCTTGCCGTACTTGCCAGCACGTGCGGCTTCAACATTAGCATTTAATGCAAGTAAATTAATCTGGAAGGCTATATCGTCTATAGTTTTGGAGATTTTACTTATGCTCTCTGCAGATTTACTTATATCCTGCATTGCAAGCACTAGCTCCTGCATCTGTTTATTGCCTAATGTTGCTCCTTCCATAGCCTGATTAGCCATCTCGCTTGCTTTCATTGCGCCTTCTGTATTTTGTTTTGATTGACTGTTTATCTCTGTAACGCTTGATGTGATTTCCTCTAAACTAGAAGCCTGCTCTGTTGCCCCTTGAGACAACTGCTGGCTTGCAGCAGACACCTGTAGCGCTCCGGTATTAACCTGCTCAACGCTCGCGTTGACCTGGCTTAATATATTGTTAAGAGAAGCAGTCATTCTTTCAAGTGCTTTTCCTATCTCATCATATTCAGAAATTACTCTTATTTTTTTTGTAAGATCATTATTACTGATAGAATCAATAATTTCAGCTTTCTGTCTTAGTTGATGAATCATGCTATTGAATGAAGTCGACATTTCATCAATCTCATTAGTTACTGATTTTTTATAAATTTCACATTCATCACAATGTCCTCCTTTTAATACAAATGGACAATCTGGATCTGCTGAAAATGAGCCTGATTCAAGCCAGCAATGGACTTCTTTATTATATGATTTACAGGTAGCTATTCCACAATTTTTAATTTTTGAACAATTAATCGGATCAACCATTTTTAATTCAGTATTTAAATTACCATTTGCTATAGATTTTGAAGCAATAGTAACAGTTTTGATTGGTTTTGTAATAGAATTAGTTAATAATAATCCTAAGATTATTGAAAGAATAACACCGCATGCAATAATTAATATCATCATAAGTGTTACTTTATTTGCAAGATTTGTATTATTATCAGATGTATCTTTAGACATTTTTATATTAAAGTCTACTGCCTTCATAATAATATTATTTAATGCATCGCTAGCTTTTAGTCCTTCTAAGTTCATTTTTATTTTTGCTTCATCTTTCTTATCTTCAATTAATAAGTCATAAATGGCATTATTTATTGTTTTATAATTATTATATTTTTCAGTCATCTCATTATAAATTATTTCTCCATCCTTATTGACAAGTGTTGTTTTATATTTCTCAAGATATTCATCTGCAGTCTTAAAATAATCTATAATTTTATTTTTATAATCTTTAATTTCATCTATATTCTCCGCTAAAAACATTTTATGTAAATTTACACGGGCTCTTTGTATGGGCAAACTAATGTTAAGCATATGTCCAATTGGTACAGTTGTTTTTTCATACAAAAAAGTATTAGTAATTACAATTTTTTTAATATTATAGATACCAATAATTCCGATTACTCCTGCAATCATTGCAACTATCAAAAATCCTCCAATTAACTTTGGACCTATTTTAATTTTATTCAGCATAATTAACTCTCCTAATTAATTTATTTTTAAAATATTTATTTATTGATAAAAAAATTATCAAACATTTTAGCGGTAATCCTATAGTTATGTTAAACTCTAAATTTTGCGTTGTGCCTGCTTTGTTTAAATTATATTTATACTTTAGCTTCTTCATGTGCGATCTCTTTTATCTTGTTTAAGTCATCTCCATAGAGGAGCTTCTCAACATCGAGTATTATTTTCACAGCTTCACCAACCTTACCCAGCCCTTTTATATATTTCTCCTTGCCGCTTGCTGTTTTAAAATCAGGCGGAGGTGCAATATTATTTTCAGTTATTGTTGCGACCTCTTCAACAATATCAACAATAAAACCTATTGCTGTTTTGTTTATCTCAATAATAACAATGCATGTTCTGTCATCGTAATCTCTTGAAGTAAGATTAAACCTGATGCGCAGATCAATCACAGGGATTATTCTTCCCCGTAAGTTAATCACTCCTTTGACAAAGCCGGGCATATCAGGTACTTCTGTAATTTTTTGCATTTCTACGATTTCAACAATGGACTGGATTGCAATAGCAAAGACCTCTTCTCCGACTTTAAATGTCATGTACTTGTTTGCCATTGTATCCGCATCTTCATCATCATACATATCGTCAAATTCATCAGCCATATTATTCCTCCTTTTAGGTTTTAATTGATTATTTTATTTTTTCCATCTGCTTTATGGCAATCGCCTGTGGATACTTCATGTATACTTCTATTGCGGTAGATGCCTCACAGACAATTGTCGCAGTTTCCTTGTATGTATAAAACCCCAGGTTTAACTGCTGTATATTTAAAGGCAGGATTACAACGAATTTACTTTTCATATAAATTCCTCTTTTAATGAAATAAATCAAGCAATAACTACTTGATATTATTTTTTAAAAT
>CAZHHK010000074.1:0-16365 GCA_964531405.1 uncultured Spirochaetales bacterium
AGGAAAGCTTTTTAATTTTTAGACCTTAGGTCACGTATTTGTTACGCTATCAATTCTTTTCTGTCTTTCCATGAAACATACTTTAATGAATTTTTTATCTGATGTACTTGCTGAAAAATACATTTCAAGGAATTTTTTTTCACCGTCAAGTTTAATTCCTGATATCAGATAGACTGCGACATTCCTGACAATCCATTTTTATTAAGGTTTACACAGAATATTATATACTATCGATTTTATCAGTTAGATATTAAACAATTTAGTACTCACTGCCTGAATTTAGTACAAAATAATCACAATCAAATAAAATTATTTTTACGATATTGAATATTAATTCATATATATTATCCCTGAAAAACAATTTAATATTTTTGCAGGTAAAAAATCATTAAAAAATATTTAAATTTATATTGACAATCAGATAACAATAGTATTATTATTGATAATGATTATCATTATCAATAATAATTAGGAGATGATTTATGACTATATTAGATTTAAAAAACGGTGAAAGCTTCATCGTAAAAAGAGTGAAACTTGGGAAAGAAATCGGGAAAAGACTTGTTGATATGGGTTTTACAAAAGGTGTTGAAGGCGAGGTAAAACGTTGCGCGCTCCTTGGCGATCCTATTGAAGTAAAAATATTAAATTATAATATTTCTATACGAAAATCCGAGGCAAAAGGCATCGAGATTGAAAAATTGGAGGATAAAAAAAATGAAATTTAAAAAGGTTATAAGAGTAGGTATTGCAGGTAATCCTAATTCCGGCAAGACTACAATATTTAACTCCATTACAGGAGCAAGGCAAAAAGTCGGTAATTATGCTGGTGTTACCGTTGAAAAAAAACAGGGCAAAAAAATATGGAATGATGTAGAATTTATTATTTATGACCTGCCTGGTACGTATAGTCTTACAGCATATTCGATCGATGAGGTTATCGCAAGGGATTTTGTCCTTGAAGAAAAACCTGATGTAATTATTGATGTGCTTGATGCAACAAATCTTGAGAGAAATCTTTTTTTGTTGCTCCAGATACAGGAGCTTGGAATACCTGTCGTTTGCGCTTTGAATATAGTTGATCAGGCTGCATCGATGGGTATAACTATTGATGAAAAAATGCTTTCAGCCCTGCTAGGTATACCATTCGTAAGGACCATAGGTACTAAAGATATTGGTATCAATGATCTGCTTGACGAAACAATAAAAATTTTTGATAAGAAGCCTGTCAAAAAAGAACATCTGGTTAATTACGGAGCAGAGCTTGAGAAAGAAATTGAAAATGTTACAAAGATAATAGAAAAGGACAATAATTTTACTGATAAGTATCCTGCAAGATGGATTGCGATCAAGCTCCTTGAAAAAGATATAAATGTAATAACTAAGATAAAAGAAAATAAAAATCGTGAACTTATCGAAATCCAGGTAGATAAAAGCATAAAAGAAATTGAGAGACATTTCGGTAATGATGCCGAAATAATTGTCTCCGAGCAAAGGTATGGCTTTGTGCATGGCGCAATATCAGAAACAGTAAAAAAATCCAATAAAATTAAAACACATGCTACTGAGATTATAGATAAAGTGTTATTAAACAGGTTACTGGGGCTGCCTATATTTTTGTTTATACTCTGGTTGATATTCCAGTTGACCTTTAAAATTGGCGAATATCCTATGGGCTGGCTGGAAATATTATTCGGTTTTTTAAGTGAAAAAGCGCAGGTTGTTATCCCAAAAGGAATCTTTCAATCTCTGGTTGTTGATGGCATAATCGGCGGATTGGGGGGAGTACTTTCATTCGTGCCGCTTATTATTTTACTTTTTCTGTTTATCTCATTCCTTGAAGATACAGGATATATGGCGAGAGCTGCATTTATAATGGATAAATTCTTACACATATTCGGATTGCACGGACAATCATTTTTGCCAATGATGGTCGGATTTGGATGCTCTGTCCCTGCAATAATGGCTGCACGGACATTAAAGAATAACCGAGACAGGATAATTACGATACTTGTAACGCCATTTATGAGCTGTGGAGCCAAACTGCCTGTACATATACTTCTAGCAGCAGCTTTTTTCCCCAAAAATGCGGCTAACGTAGTAATGATAATATATGCAATAGGGGTTACTCTGGCACTTTTATCTTCGTTATTATTTCGTAAAACAGTACTTAAAGGCGATTCAACTCCATTTGTAATGGAGCTTCCTCCATACAGGATGCCGACTTTAAAAGGCATAGGGTTTCATGTATGGGATAAAACATGGATGTATCTTAAAAAAGCCGGGACAGTTTTATTTGCTGCATCGATATTGAGCTGGGCTATACTAACTTTCCCTCAGCTTAAATTCGATGAAGAAAAATATTCAAAAATCGCATCTGATTATGAAATGTCAATTAATAGAAACGAAATAAAAGCAGAAATAAATGATATTGTTTCCGGGAAAACAGACCTTTCATTAATTGAAGATGAAGAAGAAAAAAATGAAAAACAATCAATGAAAGATGCAATTTTAAAGGGAGATTTGACAGTAGAAGATAAGGTCATGGAAATAGTAAAAACAGATGTTGAATCTTATATCGCAACTTTGCAGGCAGAAGAAAGATTGTCGCATAGTATAGCAGGGTATATCGGTAAAGCTATAGAACCTGCTATAAAACCTCTAGGTTTCGACTGGAAAATAGGAATATCTGCAATAACTGGATTTGCGGCAAAAGAAATTGTTGTATCAACTTTGGGTATTCTCTATAAGGTAGGGACCGAAGAGTCCGAGGAGAGTGAAAGTTTGCGGGATGCTTTGCGTAATGATGAAACATTTAATCCGTTGATTGCATTCTCATTGATGTTGTTAACGTTGATTGTTGCTCCGTGCTTTGCAGCTCTGGCTACAATAAAAGCCGAAGCCGGATGGAAATGGCTGGGATTTAACGTATTGTATACTACGGTACTTGCATGGGTATTATGTTTTGCTGTTTTTCAAATCGGCAGGTTATTTGGTCTGGTATAGGAGGATAATATGCAATTGTGGGAAATAATGGCAGTGTCAATAATTTTACTTATATCAATCGGGATTGTCTTAAGAAATTTAATCTACAGATTGATATTTAAAAAGAAAAAATCCTGCTCGTGTTCCTCATGCGCGGACGGTTACTCATGCTGTGAAAAAAAATAAAATATTTAAAAAATGAAAAGCTAGGCGCCAGCTTATGTCATTTTTTTAGAAATATTAATATTAAATATAATTAAAAGGAATAAAAATGAAAAAAATATTATTAGGTATTATTAGTATGTTGTTTCTTGCTTTACCGGTTTTTGCCGAGGAAGAAGCAGGAAATAATAAAGAATCTATGATTACGCCTTATATAAGCGCGGCAAACGAATCTGAAATCTCCATATCGTCTGTTGAAGACGAAGAAGATGAGAATTATAACAATGAAAACAGTGATAATTCCTACTTCAACGGATTTGATAATAACACATCTTTAGATGCAGGAATTTTGTTTACTGTTAACGATGTATTGTCGATACTTATTTTTTTAGGAGCAAGGGATGTAAATTGGACAATTGATAATAACGGTGTATTCGGCTATTCATCGAGCCAGTTGTATGCGGGATTGGGCCTTGATATAACTCCTGCCGATTTTATGGGAATCAACCTGAAAATTTCAAATTTTGAAATTTTCGAATCAGGAAACAGAGTCAAAGCTGGTATGGATTTTGAAACAAATTTTACATTCACTTTTGAAAAAGCATTTCTTGATTTTTCGATATGTAATAATTTCAAACCTGCCTTTAACAGATACCAGGCTGATATAAACGACGTTATAGGTTACAATCTTACGTTTAATTTTTTCAACTTTATAAATGATAAAATTAATATTGGTATTTATATCGAGGGCGAATTTGATTCATTAAATACAATCGAAAGCTTATCAACCAAAACTTATAGTTTTGCCAATGAATTTTTTGCCGGCATTACAGCAAGTCCGGTTGAATTTATGAGCGTTTATGTCCTGTTTGCAATGTTTAACGAAGGACAGATAGAAGATAATGCTTTTATCGAAGGCAGTAAAATAAACAGTTATGGTTTAAAAACAGGGATTAGTTTTCAGATAAAATGGTTTAGCGTAGAAGCTTATTATGTTCCGAAAATCAGAGTTTACATTGATGACGAAAAGAAAGCGCCGGAACATATAATAGGTTTGAATGCCGGATTTGAATTTTAAAATACAGGGTCTGTCTAAAAAGTCAGGAAAACAAGGGAAAGTTACCATTTATTTCCATATAGCTATTTTAGACAGATCCTTACTTAAGAGATATAAAAATCATATTGTACAAACGAGTTCAGATTCGAAAAGTTTTAATCCTTCATCATGGAAATATTTTTTAATATGTTTAATTGCATCCAGTATTTTTTTTGCCTCTTTATTATCACAATAGACAATTATTAAAAAATTTTCTTCTGGCCAAATTGTATCTCCAAGTCTGGGACCGCTTGATCCTACGCCATGCACGATTGGGACTTTAGTATAAAAATTGCATATATTATTTTTCTTGAATAATTCAAATAAATCCTCTTCAATAGACCTGTTCCCAATAATTTCAATTCGTTTCATAAGCCCTCCTGATTATTATTTAGTTTCTTTTTTCAATTTTAAAGCTCTTTGTGATAGTTTTTCTTTCCTGATTTCAAGCTGTTGTTGTCTCTTGATTATATGTTTTTCTTTTTGCTTCTGAGAAAATTCATTAAATATAGAATAAATTACAGGTATCAGGAATAGTGTAAATATTGTACTGATAGTTAAACCGCCGAATACAGTTTTACCGATTGCCTGGCTTAAATTACTACCTTCAACTTTTGTGAAAGCCATAGGCAGCAAACCTAAAACTGTTGTCAGTGTTGTCATTAAAATAGGTCTTAACCTGTGTCTTCCGGCTTCGACACAGGCATCAAAAATTGATAATCCTCTTTTAATTAAAAGATTGGTATAATCAACCAGTACTATACCATTATTAACTACAACACCTGCAAGTACAATTATACCGACAAGATTTAAAATACTTAATTGATCGAAAGTTATCAGATTTATCCATATAACACCAATAAGTGATAATGGTATAGTAAATATAATTATAAAAGGATCAAGCAAGGATTCAAACTGGGCTGCCATTATTCCATAAACCAACAATATAGCAATTAATAATATCAGTATTAATTTAAAACCATATTCCATTAAGTCGGCAAACTCACCTGAAAAATCGATAACAAGATCTTCCTCCTGAGGTATTTCCTGCTTTATAAGTCTTCTGATGTTATTTTCAACTACATTTAATTTTGCACCTGGTTTTAATCCGGCTGTAATATGAATTGTTCTTTTTTGATTTTCACGTTTGATATTTACCGGTCCGACACTATCAGGAGGAATACTTGCAATACTTGATAACGGTATTCTTTGTCCTGCTGCGTTTAATACAAATATATTATCAAGATCAGGCAATTGATCCCTGTCCTTTGGATCAAGGATAACAAGTATATCATATTCGCTTCCACCTTCTCGATATTTTGACGCTGTAATACCATCAATGTTTGCCCTTATTTCATTCCCTATGCTGTTAATATTTAATCCTAATGAATAAGCTTTTTGCCTATTAATCTTGATTTCAATCTGCGGTAACCCTTCCTTTAGATCAATTGAAGGTTCTGTAATTTCAGGAAACGTTTTTAACAGCTCTTTTATTTTATTTGATGTCTTGAATGCCAGGTTTAAATTATCTGTTTTAACAAGAATGTCTATAGGATTTGAACTGGAGCCAAACATCCCACCTCCGCCTTCTGAGAATGAAAATATTACAGAAGGAAATTCCATAAAATGTTTTCTCAATTTTTCCTGTATCTTTGTAGAATTATCCTTATTTTTTGCCTTATCATCGATAATTATTAATAATGACCCTTTATGAGATTGTGCCGCGCCTAAAAATCCAAAAAAACTTTTTTCGCCCACTCTTGTTAAGATTGATTTGTAACCCTTGATTTCAGTTTTTGCAATCTCTTCAAATTGAGTACATATATTTTTGGTTAATTCCAATTTTGTACCGGCAGGCATTTCTATGCTTAATCTTACATGATCTTCATCTGACTTAGGCATTAATTGAAAGCCTGGTATTGCAACAAGAATCAATGATACAAGAAACAATCCTGCAATAAAAAGAATTGTTTTTTTTCGATTTCGTAAAACAAATTGTAATGCTTGTTTATATTTTGCATCCAATTCTGTTAAAATAACATCCATTTTATCGTCAAATTTTTTATAATAGCCTGTATAATTTGTTTCAAGTCTGGAGTCTATAGGCAAATATTTACTTGCTAATATAGGTACCAAAAATATAGCGACAAACAATGAAGATGTCAGCGAAAGAACAACAGTAAATGCAAGTCCGTTGAATAATTCCCCATAAATACCAAGCTGTGATTTAAACATTAAAATAGGTGCAAATACACATATCGTTGTAAATGTAGATGCAGTTATTGCCATAACCATTTCCTGTGTTCCCAATATTGCCGCAGTTGTCAATTTTGCACCCTTTTCCCTGTACCGGTAAATGTTATCTAGTATAACTATAGAGTTGTCGACAAGCATACCAATCCCAAGCACTAAGCCCGCCATAGTCATAACGTTTAGAGTAAATCCAAAAAAATACATTAAGAGTATTGTTATGATAACCGAAATAGGTATTGACAATCCGATAATTGTAACAGCTTTAAAACTTCTTAGAAAGAAAAACAATATTATAATTGCTAAAAATGCACCTGATAATAATGTGCCAGTTACATCAGATAAAGATTTTTTTATCATTTTTGTTGTATCATAAATTATTTCCACCTGGATATCTTTTGGCAATTCATTTATCAATGCACCGGGTCTATATTTTTCCTTGAATTTAAATCCCAATCCCTTAAAAAGATTTTTTATCGAGCTGTCTTTTTCCCTGAATAATTTATACTTAAGATTATCAGCTGCTTTAACAGAATTAGCGCCGCTCTGTTTTTGGATAATTAATTGAACTGCTGTTTCTCCATTAACATAAGAAGCCTCTTCTTCTTTTTTTAAGCCATCGTAAACATTTGCAACATCCCGTAATAAAACAACTTTTGTAGGGTCTATATTTGTTAATCCCTGTTGATATCCTTCAGTACTACTTCCACTTTTGTATGCAACAACAGTATTTTTAATCTCTTCTATATCTTCATATTCACCGGTAGTTCTTATTAAATAATTTTTATTTCCTTCCGTTATACTGCCGGCACTGATTTGTCTATTTTGTATATTTAGCATGCTGGCAATTTGTGTAAGTGTCAGGTTATATGCTTGTAATCTGTTTTGGAGTACTTCCACCCTTATTGCTCTCTCCCTGCCGCCAGATACACTTGCCATTGCTATACCTTCAACCTGTTCAAGTCTAGGCTGAAGGATATCTTCAGCAATTTTTCGCAATTCTTCAGGAGCCCTTTTACCTCTTACCGCCATATACATAATTGGCATCATCGACGGATCAAATTTGAATATCATCGGTGTTTCGGCATCATCCGGAAGATATTGTTTAATATATTCTATTTTATCCCTTACTTCGTTTGAAGCTTCTGCAATATCCGTTCCCCACTTAAAAGTCAAAATAATCTGACTGACGCCTTCGGACGACGTAGAATTCAATTTATCAATGTTACTGACATTACTGAATGCGCTTTCTAACGGACGGGTAATTGATTTTTCTATTTCTTCAGGACCTGTACCAGAATACTCTGTAAAAACAAATAATACAGGCAGGTTTATATCAGGATATAAATCTATAGGCAGATTCATACTGGCATAAATACCTAATATCAATATAAGTATAAAAAGTATCAGGAAAGTAACTGGTTTATTAACCGCAATTTTTGAAAGATTCATATTTTTCTCCTATTCAACAACATCTTTTACTGTCAGAGGCAGATAAGATTCGATTATTTTAACTTTGGCTTTATCTTCAAGGAGTGTCTGGCCAGAATAAACGATCTCTTCCTCGGGCTGTAATCCTTCCAAAATCTCTACTTTATTTTCAATTTGAATTCCTGATGTTATTTTTCTTTTTTCTACAACACCCAGATCACCACTTTCTCTTTTGACAACAAATACATAAAAAAGTCCATAGCGTTTAACGATGCATTCGGCTGGAATTTTTACTATATTTTCTTTTTGATCGGTTATTATTTTAAGCTCGGCAAACATTCCTGGCTTTAACAGATTGCTGTTTGGATCTGTAAGTTTAAGCCTTACTTCCATCATTCTTGTAATAGGATCTACTACAGGGCTTATTTCAGAAACTTCTGCTTTAAAGGTTTTATCCTGAAATGCCTGGGTTCTTACAATCGCCGGCAGCCCGATTTTTATTTTATTAATATATTTCTCAGCAACGTTTGTAATGATCTCGATTTTATCAAGCTGTCCTACTTTTGCTATTGCAGTCTGTGGGCTGACAGTTGAGCCAATATCAACGGGTAATGAAGTTATTGTTCCATTTAAAGTAGATCTTACAGGACTTGCATTGTAATCCATGCCAGGCTTTGACGGATCAACATACGCTATAATTTGATTCCTGTATACATTGTCACCTAATTTGACAGTTATACTCACCACCTTGCCCATTACATCGGGATAAATGGCCGCTTCATTCTTTGTTTTTATATCGCCATTTAATTCTATGAAATTCTTAATTTCACCTTTTACTGCAAGAGTAGTATTTACGGCAAAAATAGTTTCTTCATCTTTTTTACTCTCTTTTTTTGAATCCTTGCAGCTTATTAACAATGCCGATGCAGTTAATGCTGCTATTAATATCAAAGATAAATTTTTGTACATAATCACTCCTAAATATTAAGTTATTCTAATTTGGAATTTATAATATATTCCAGATCAAGTAATCCAGTCGTATAATTATATTCTTCATTCAGTAAATTTAATTTGGCTTTTTTTAATTCTAATTCAGAATTTTGTACTTCCAAGAGTTCCTTTTGCCCCATCCTGTATGCCTCTTCGGCTTTTTTGTATGCCTTGGTAGCAAGTTCAAGGTTAAGTTTTAAAGAATCAATTGAATTTATTGATTTTTCAAGTTTTAATACGGTAGCATCAATTTGTAACTCGGTAGCCTGTTTTAATTTCTCATAACTTAGCATTGTTTCACTGGCATTGTATTGGGCATTTACAGCATCCATCTGCTCTTTGCTAAATGGTACCCATGAACTTACTGGAAGACTTACAGTAAAAGCAAACATTCCTGATCTTTGCTTCCAGTTGTCTTTATTATAATCATTATCACCAAACCAGTCGTCTTTCATAGGATCTTTTTGAAAGGTTGGATCCATTGAATACATAAATGTAAATGTAGGTGTCAATAATCCTATGCTGATGTTTCTTACATTTACCAGGGTTCGCATAGTATTTTTTAGTGTTTTTAAATCAAGATTATTATTTAAATATTTTTTGACAAGCTCATCAGCATTGTATAGTTTTTTATTTTCTGACTCTATTTTAACATCGAATAGCACATCGATATCTTTTTTAATGCCGATCATCTGTTTAAACAAAAGAAGTGCATTTTTATAATTATTTTCCATTTCAAGAAGTATTGGCTTTAGATTTACATAAGCAACCTCTGCACTTAGTCTGTCGTAATCACTTATTAAACCGTTTTTGTAATTAATTACAGCCTGATTATATCTTTTTTCGGCTGTAGCTATACTGTCATTTTGTATTTCAATATTTTTTTGTAGAAGGATCAAGCTATAAAGGCTTTTTTTAACATCACGTACTATTTTTTTCTTTGCATTTTCAAGATTGATTTTGCCGGTTTGATAATCTATAACAGTCTGATATACTTTAAAACCCATTGCCGCATTTATATTTAAGTTTAGATTAAA
Organism: uncultured Spirochaetales bacterium; assembly: GCA_964531405.1. Classification (GTDB taxonomy): domain Bacteria; phylum Spirochaetota; class GWE2-31-10; order GWE2-31-10; family JAFGQB01; genus CAZHHK01. The sequence goes on from CAZHHK010000074.1 coordinate 9,952, forward strand.
ATTCGCCGCTAATCCCCATTGAGGTCTTACCGTCTCTTTTATCGAAAAACTGTCAAATTGGATTTTGCCACTTAGAGGATCTATAAAGGCACTGTAAGGATTTGGTATACTAGTGTAAATTGTTCTGTCATCCTTATCATCAAAATTATATCTGGATAAAGTTGCGCTCATCGATACAGTCGGTACAAAAATATTCCATGAGGTTGCCATTTTAAGCACGCTGTTGTCGAATTTCAATTTTTCAGCTTTAATATCGAGGTTGTTTGCAAGTGCAAGGTTAACCACTGTCTCCTCGTTTAATGTGATGGTTTTTAGTTGTTCGTTTGATTTGTTATCAGTTATTGCTGTGTTTGTACTCGTAGAATTTTCTTCTGCAAAAGTATAATTTGTTGCTAACAGTATTGCATTAATAAACACTGCTATTAAAATATTTTTAAGCATTTCTTCCTCCTAGATTGATCCCTTTTAAAAAACAATTGTATACAAGTCTCATGTTGTTTGGCGAAATTTCACTTTTTGATAATTCTGCAAAATAGATTTCTTTAATGATTTGTATGGTAATAAAACCATATATAAAATCACTATCAAAATGATATTGATTGATAATATTTTGATCAATTAAAATTTGCATGTAACTTTTAAATTGGTCATTTAAGACTATTTTATTTTTTTTAATATAAGATTTGATATCTATATTTTGTATGTGTAGCCAATCAAAGACATACATTATTTTTTTATTTAACAATAGATAATTAGCTAAAGTTGCAATATATGAATATATTTTTTCACAATGATTATCGAATAAATTTAAATTAGCGTTGCTTAGATTTAATCTAGTTTCAATTTCTTTTATTATCATGCTCTGAAGCATTTCTCTTTTATTTTTATAGTAACAGTAAAGATTGCTCTTACTCATATTGAGTTTCTTTGCAATTTTACCTATAGTAGTATCCCATAATCCTTCTTCTGCTACAACGTTGATTATTGCTTCAAAAATTTTATCTCTGTTAATTTTGATTTTATTAACGAGGCACAGTGTTTCGATTTTACTAAAATCAATATCTAAGCATTTATTTTTATTTCCAAAGCCATTCATTACAATTAGATAAATATCATCAATTATTTTATTTTTTTTATCATCATTAAATGTTTTGATATTCGTCGTTTCATTATAAAAAGCATTTAATAAAAAAAAGAATCCAGTTGAAAAAATAAAAATAAGTGCTTGATTGGAATTCTCTGGTTTTAACCATGAGGTAGATTTTTTTAAAATAGATTTCAATACTTCATTGAGTTCATGAGTTATCTTTTTAGTGTCATTATTAATAAAAATATCTTGCTTAAGCAAATAAAAAATATAAAAGAGGAAATAATAATAATTATTTAAAAAAAAGGTAAATTGTATTTTAATTAAAATATAGATAATTTCATCTGGAGTCTTATTTTTTATTTCTTTCATGAATAGCTGGTGTTGCTCGATAAGCTTACTGATTAGATGATTTTTCATGGAGTCAAATAATTCTTCTTTGTTTTTAAAATATCTGTATAACGCTGGTTTTGTTATATTCATTTTACGTGTTATTAATGACAAGCTTTTAGAAATGAAATTCTTTTTCCCCCATTCGATGAATGCTATATTTATAATGTCTTCTTTTGTATATTTTGGCTTTTTCATAGTCTTTAATTATAAATAACTGAACATTCGTTAACTGTTAACGAACAATTATTAATTTATAATATAATAATGTTAAAATCAAGTTAACAGGCTAACAATTTCTTGTTTTTTACAATTTATTTATAGTTTTAGAAATAATTTTAAAGTTGAATGGTCAAAAAATATTGATAAGTGGTTTTAAAGATATGGTATACTTAAAAATATTACATTTATACGTTAAGTACTTTAACCGAAAATAAATGCAATAAAGTTAGTCCATTGCCAATATTAATCTTTATTAATATAAAAAATAATATTGATTTGTTTACCTATTATGAAAATTTTGATATATATATTGGGAATAGTAAAGTTAATTATACAATCAGTTTTAAGGCTTAAAATAATGAATTTAGAGCAGGCTAAATCTGTACAAATATATTTCATAGATCCCATAGATGATATTTCCATAATAATTAATTCTTTAATCAGTATGGAGTATGAGGCTTATACTATTAATGATTATGATAAACTCATGCTTTTAAAATTACTGGAAGAAAATCAACGTAACGTTGTTTTTATATGTATTAAGCATAAGCCTGAGATAGATATATGGTTTGAATATGTGAAAAGCATCAAAAAAAATCAAAATTCTTTCACTCAGATTTGTGCCTTTGTCTTTGACAGAATGGATAAATTTGCAAGGAACAAATTTTTAATGGAAGGTGTCGCCGTAATAGAATTTAGTGATATCTTAAAAAATCCTCTTGAAATTATGAAAAAAATACTGCTTTTTTTTGAAGCAAAAGGTAAAAGACCATATATAAAAACAGAAACCTATGGTGTATGTGATGCATTTTTTAATTTCCCAAATTTAAAAGATCCAATTATAGGTAAGATTAAAAATATATCTGCTTTTGCTTTTACCTGTGAAATACAGCCAGTAAATACAAGACATTTTGAAGTGGGGATGTATTTAGCTGATGTTTTATTGGTATTAAATGGTAAAAGACTTAAAACCGCATTAAAGATAATTGGATATAATAAAGATAAGCCATATATATTTATGTTTAAATTTTGTACTCAGTCATCGATTGATAAAGGAGGTTTGTTTATAGATCAGGTTAGTGCTGAAACAAAGAAAAAAGTTCATGAATATCTCAGATGGTGCTTAAAAGAAAAGATAACTATCAAATTGAGAAGTGCTAGATAAAAACAATAAAGTAAGGTTGCTAAAAAAATAAAATTTTTTAACAAGGTACAGTGACATTATTTAAAAAACAACTCTACTTTTTTATTTTATATGTATTATAAATTGAAATTTTAGCGAATTTATGTTATATTCGCTGGATTATATCTATCTATTATTTTAAGCGTAATAATTTTTATAATTTCTAATTAATTGAAAGAATATAAAAAAGAAGGGAAATTATGACTGAAAAACGTAAAAGAGCTTTAATTACGGGTGGATCAAGAGGAATAGGCAAGGCAATATGCCTTATGTGTGCAAAAAACGGTTATGATGTTATATTGAATTATAAGTCAAATGATAGTGCTGCAAATGAAGTAAAGACCGAAATAGAAAAGCATAATGTAAACTGTAAGTTATTGAAGTTTGATGTTGCTGACTTTGATAATGCACAAAAGATTATAGAGGATGAAATCCAACAAAATGGTAATATCGATGTTTTAGTATTAAATGCCGGGGTCAGGAAAGATACACTGTTTCCCGTTATGACTAAAGAAGATTGGAATACTGTTGTTGATGTTAATTTTAAAAGTTTTTATTATATAACAAAACCGATTGTAACAGGGATGTTTAAACAAAATCATGGTAAAATTGTTGTTATAAGCTCAACAGCCGGATTAACCGGCATGGCGGGACAGGTTAATTATTCTTCAACAAAATTCGGTATAATTGGAGCAGCCAAGTCTTTATCTATTGAAGTTGCAAGAAGAAATATAAATGTTAATATAGTGGCTCCTGGATTCATAGATACCGAGATGACGGAGGATATTAAGGCAAGACAGAATGAAATAGTTAAAACAATTCCCGCAAGGAGAATAGGTACCGTTGATGATGTTGCAAATGTTGTTGAATTTTTAATCAGCGATAAATCATCGTATATTAATGGTCAGGTAATAGCTGTTAACGGTGGAGTATTTACCTAAAATTGATATTTGGAGATATAAAGTATGGATTTAAGCAAACGAGTTGTAGTAACAGGTATGGGGATAATATCATGTCTGGGCAATGATTTAAATTCAGTTAGTAAATCATTAAAAGAGGGTTATGCGGGTTATGAAATTGATCCTGAGAGGATTGCATTGGGATTTAGATGTCCAATAACTGGAGTTATTAAAAATTTTGATCCTAAAGATTATCTTGATAGGAAAAAAAGAAAGACTATGGCTTTGCAGACTGTCTGGGCTTATGCTGCGACAGAGCAGGCGATAAAAGATTCAAATTTAAAAGAGGAAGATATTGCTTCTTCGGAAACCGGTATTATTTTTGGACATGATTCTGTAGCACAACCTACAGTTGAGATGGCAGAAGAGTTAATGAAGACTAAAGAAACAAAAATGCTTGGTTCCGGGTATATATTTCAGATAATGGACTCAACTGTAACGATGAATCTTAGTACGATATTTCATATAAAGGGAGCCAACTGGTCTGTTGCTGGAGCATGTGCATCTGGTTCTCATTCGATAGGGCAGGGCATGATGCTTATTAAAAGCGGATTACAGGAAAGAGTTATAGCAGGCGGAGCACAGGAGATTAACTGGCATAGTATGGCGAGTTTTGATGCCTTGGGGGCATTTAGCATTAATCATCCCGAAGTTAAGAAAGCATCACGTCCCTTTGATAAAACCAGAGACGGTTTGATACCATCAGGCGGAGCTGCGGCTTTAATTTTGGAAAGAATGGATCTTGCTGTAAAAAGAAATGCTAAAATATATGGTGAAATCGTTAGTTATGCGTTTAGCTCAGATGGAGAAGAGATGTCAATCCCAAATGGTATCGGTGCAGAGTTGGCTATGCGTAAAGCGTTAAACTATGGTAATATTAAACCCGAAGAAATAGATTATATTAATGCTCATGCGACAAGTACGCCAGGTGGCGATAAAAAAGAGGCAGAAGCAATATTCAATGTATTTGGTAATAAACCGTATGTATCTTCTACAAAGTCTATGACAGGGCATGAATGCTGGATGGCTGGAGCAAGTGAAGCAATTTATTCATTCCTAATGATGAGAGATGGTTTTTTAGCTCCAAATATTAATTTTACTGAAGGCGATGAAATTACGGGTAAAATTAATGTAATAAATAAAACTCTAAATATAAAGCCTAATGTTATTTTGTCTAATTCATTTGGTTTCGGTGGAACAAATGCTGCATTAATACTAAAAGAGTGTAATCAGTAAATTTAAGGAGATTAAGTAATTTTATGCGAAGAGTTGTTATTACCGGTTATGGAATAATGAGCCCAATTGGGAATGATAAAGATGAAATCAAAAATTCATTTTATAATAAAAAAAGTGGAGTAGTTGCAGTACCTGAGTGGAGAAAAATTGACAGCCTAAAGTCTTTTGTTGCTGGAAAAGTAAAGGATTATGATAAAAAAATACTTGATCGTAAAGCCAGAAGATCGATGGGCGATGTTTCGATTTTTTCAACTATTGCTGCACTTAATGCAATTGAAAGTGCCGGTTTAACTCCTGAATTATTAAAATCAGGTAGGCTTGGAGTTGCCGCGTCATCTACCATAGGAAGCCCTCAGGCTTATGAAGATTTTTTTTATGAAATATTCAGGACCAATTCCATAAAAGAAATAACCTCAATGACTTTTTTAAAGATAATGAGTCATACTACTGCTGCAAATATTGCAGTAAATTTTGGGATAACCGGCAGGGTATTTTCTCCGGCAAGTGCATGTACATCAAGTTCTCAGGCAATAGGCATGTCCTATGAGACGATAAAATTCGGAATTCAGGATGTTATGATTGCTGGCGGTGCAGAAGAGGTACATCATACAACAGTTGCTACCTTTGATATTTTAAATGTTGCCAGTACCAAACATAATGATACGCCAAGTCTTACACCTGCTCCTTTTGATAAAGATAGAGACGGTATGGTTGTAGGAGAGGGAGCAGGTATGGTTGTATTGGAGGAATATGAGCATGCTAAAAGAAGAGGTGCTAAAATCTATGCAGAAATTATAGGTTTTTCTTCATTGTGCGATGGTAGTCATATGTCTACGCCATCCAAGGAAGGTATGTTTGGTACAATGAAGCTTGCTCTGGAAAATGCAGGATTAAAACCAATGGATATTGATTATATAAATGCTCATGCTACATCAACTGATACTGGAGATGTGGCTGAAGCTCAGGCTACTTTTGAGTTGTTTCAGGATAAAGTACCGGTAAATGCTACAAAAAGTTATACAGGGCACACACTTGGAGCATGCGGAGCACATGAGGTTATTTATTCACTGTTTATGATGGAAGATAATATGATTTATCCTACAATAAATCATAAGAATATTGATCCAAGATGTGAAGGTATAAATTTAATAACAGATTTAACTAAAAAAGATTTAAATTTGGTTTTAACTAATAATTTTGCTTTTGGTGGAATCAATACTTCTATAATTCTAAAAAAAATACAATAATTATAAAATAATATTAAAATCAACATATAAATTAGTCTGTTAGCAAAAATTGAAAACCGGAACTTTTAAAGCTCAAAACCGGAATAATAA
>CAZHHK010000075.1:0-16266 GCA_964531405.1 uncultured Spirochaetales bacterium
AATTTAAATTATTCACTTTAGAAGTGATTAATATATCTATTATACGAGGAGATTTTAAAGATGAAAAAATTTTTAATTTGTTTTATTCTTTTAATTCTTACTGTATTCTTTTTTAATGCGGAGGATAATACAGTGGATATTGGAAAACAGGGAGAGGTAAGATTAAATTTAAATGATTATGTTAAGATTTTAAAGATGATGTGGGAAAAAGAAAAGCAGGAAGGTAAACCTGAAGAAATTCCGGTAGAATATATTGTAAATACGGTTAATTATGAAGGAGAAATAACCAAAGAGAGAGTGGATTTTACCGCTAATTTTAAAATTCAGGTTGTAGGACCAGGCTGGCATATAATTCCCCTGTTTGAATCTAAGCCGGGGATTAAAAGTGCTTTTGTTGATGGCAGGGAAGTGGGATTTGTTATCAAAGACAACATGTATGCAATCGCCATCAATAAGGAAGGGTTTTATAATGTAAGAGTCGAGTTTTCCCTGCCTCTGGATAATGCTGGTTTTAGTTTTGCAGTGAGTCCCACACCTATAACCAACCTGCATCTTTTTATGAGATCCAACGAATCAATAATTGAAATCTACGGAGCAAAATCTGTAAACAGAATACAGCAAGGCGGAAGATATGATATATATGCTTCACTTGGGGCAGTTACAAATATCAATGCATATATAGTACGTAAAATCGAAGAGAATAAAAATGCAAAAGCAACAATTCAGGCTGAGCTTAATACGCTTGTTTCGGTTGGCGAAGGGTTAATGCATTGTGCAACGGATATCGATTATTTAATAAGAGAAGCAAAGGTTGATAAATTCGAGATATTGATTCCTCCTGATGTTATGGTTACCGATGTCTATGGCAACGGAGTCATAAATTATTCAATTGATGAAAAAGATAATGAAAAGATTTTAACGGTGGAGTTAAATCTTTCTGTTTTTGGTCAATATAAGCTAAAGATTGAATACGAAAAAACTCTTCCGAGCACAAGCGGTTCGTATAACGTTTCATTAATTAAACTTAAGAATGTAATAAGACAAAAAGGATACATAGGCGTGCAGGCACTGACTAATGTCGAAATTAACACGGTAAAAAAAGAAGCCCTAACAGAGATTGATTCAAAAGAACTTCCGGCATTGATATGGAATAATGCAGAAAAACCTATTTTACTTGGGTATAAATATCTTGACAGCGGAGAATTGACTCTTGAGCTAAAAAGACATTCTGATATAGAACTTTTGAGCTCGATATGTGAAAAAATTACATATTATACCGTTGTGACAAAAAGCGGCAGTGCTTTGACAAAAGCGATTTTTACAATAAGAAACACTTATGATCAATTTATGAAAATTAAGCTCCCGCCAAAATCTACGGTCTGGTCGAGCCAGCTGTCAGGAAAACCTGTTAAATTATCATTTGATGAAAAAACCAATGAGCTACTTTTGCCGCTTGAAAAGTCAAACAACGAAGATAATAATCTTACCAAATTTGACATCGAAATAATATATATTACCGAATTTAATAAATTCGGTATAATAAACAAAATTAAGAATACATTATGTGACACTTCAAAATTCGTTGTGCAAAACATCGAATGTCATATATGGATGCCATCCGATTACAGATATTTCATATCATCGGGCACAACATTAAATAAAGGCATCGATGGTAATGGCGCTTATGGCGGTGCATCTTATTACAATAAACAGGATAAAAATATAGATTTATCCAAGAAAGAAAAAGTTAGACAGGAAGATCAAATTATAACGCAGAATAACAGCAATATAATAAGTGAAGAAAAAATCGATAATTCGTCTTTTGAAAGAACTTTTATGAAGAAAGGCACTTTGCCAGTACAGATTGATCTTCCGACAATAGGCGAAGAAATAGTGTTTTCCAAAACTCTTCCCAAAAAGGATAAAATAGAGAAAGTGGTTTTTTATTGCTTTTCCCCAATAATTTGGTTTTCCCTCAAGCTTGTAATGCTTACATTAATGCTTATAATGTTTTTAATCTTGTTTTATTTTATAATAGGCAAGATGCGCTCTTACGAAGAATTAAACAATATGCATTATATAATTCTGGGGGTTTCATTTTTATTATCGGTTATTTTTTCATTCATACTTGGTTTAAATATAAGTGGGATTTTCAGTACTTTACTATTGTCTGTTTCGGCAATATTGTTTTATGAATTCTTACGATATTTGACAAAAAAAGGAAAATTAGATTACCAGGATAATAAGATTAAATTCTGGATATTTACGGGTACAATTTTATTATTCATTTTGGCAAGAAGTCTTGCTTTGAGACTCGGAGTGGAAAACAATATTGACTATATCATAATAACCATTAATGTTTTGATTATTGCAGGGACAGTTATGTATCGATTAATAAAATTTATTTCGGGAATAATAAAAAAAGAATTAAATAAGATAAAAACCTAGTTTGTATTGTTAATCATTAAATTTGTCGATAATTTTATTGAAATACTTATATTGTAAAGAGACCTTCTAAAAACGGAAGGTCTTTTTATTTAGTATTGGGGCAGTGAAAAATATATTATTGATACAATTGTATCTTTTTGTTATGATTGAATAGATTTATTTATGAAAAAAATATTAATACCATTTATTATATTTTTATGTGCGTATTTATTCTCAACCGATAATACCGATGACTGGAAAGTAAAGACCAATAAATTTAGATTAGAACAACTTGCAAAGGATCTACTGAATGCCGATTACAATCAATTGAAATCAATGGCTATGTCGTTAGGTTTAGAAGAGCAAACAAGTGCACAGGCTTACAGAAACGCTATTGCACAATATTATAATATTAATCTTATCGATACAAAGAGTGAAAAAAGAGGTAGCAATATCGTTTTAGAGAGGGCAGGTGAATTAAAAACAATAAAATTCACGGAGGATGATGAAGAATGCCTTCACATTCTTGGAAGAGTAAAGTTAGTTTTATACAATAAAGATTCGGAAAATAAAGAAACTTCAAGAACCATTGAGGCGGATGAAGTTAATATAAACACAAAGACAAAAGAAATATCAGGTGTCGGCAATGTCCATTTTAAAGATGATAAACTTGAATTTAGAGGTGATCAATTTTATTATAATTATGATTTAAACCGTGGCGCCTTGATTAAAGGAAGGACTCAACTTATAAAAGGAGGAGAGTCAGGACTCGATGGTGCATTTTTTAATGGAGATAAGGTTATACAGACCGGACCTGATGATGTTACATTATATAACGGTTCTCTGACAACTTGTCCTGAAGAAAATCCGCATTATTATCTAAGAGTTTCCAGATTATGGCTCAGTGAAAAGGGAGAATGGGGGATATTAAATGGAGTTGTATATGTTGGGCAGATCCCGTTTTTTTATTTTCCTATTTATTATCATCCAAAAAATTTCTTTATAAATCCTGCATTCGGTTTTAAGTCCAGAGAAGGGTGGTATTTTAATTCGACATACTATATTCTTGGAGAAAAAGAAACTGCTGATAATTCTCAAGGTAAGACAGGAGACTCTGCCACTGTTACATCGATTAATCAGTTGATTGACAAACGCAGGTTTGACAGTAAAGATCCAACTAAGGTAAAAAGCCTTACATATTCCGATATTTTTAAATTTTTAAGTAAATTTTATGATGGCAATGATTTTTTTAAGAAATATCCAAAGTTCAGGATTTATCCTAAAATGGATTCGAATGCTATGGATATGACATGGAGTTTATTTCTTGACATGTACACAAATCTTGGGTTTTACTGGGGTACCTATTTTTATATTAAAGCCAATTATACGGATTTTCCTTTTAAATTTAAGGTGTTGTCAGATTATGCATTCTCGAGAATCATCTGGAAAGATCCTGATACCAGTGTTTACTATCCCTATGATCCTGCAAATAAAGCAGGTACAGATATCAGCGGTAATAATTATTTTGATTTTAGAGAGAATCCTTTGAAATTTAGGACTTCTCAATGGGCAAAATTTAGCGGGCAATTATTTAAAAATTATATTAACTTTAGTTATGATCTTCAGCTTGATTATGCTACAGACAGGACTTTTTATATCGATTTTTATAACCGAAGATTAGATTTTACATATATTGATGCACTGGCGGATTTGATTTCTTATAACCTTATGACAAAATCAAAAGATATTACAAGTTTTAAGACAACAGGATTAAGTAATTTAAATCAGGATACCGAAAAAGCGACAAGTCTGGATATTAAAAAGACTTATACTTCATTTATACTTTCATTACTGCGTTATCCAGATATTTTTGGATTGAATATTATAAGTCTATTGGATATCCGGCTGGATAATGCCATAGAGCTAATAGCAACAGAGATAAGTCAGATAAAAAAAACCGATGTTGAAGATCCCAGAGAAGTAAGGTATCTTTTATACTCATTTTATTTTCCGACTGATCCCAATAAAGAAGACTCCAATCTGATAAATATTAAAGGGACACTGCTTGATTTTGATGCATTTGTGAATATGCCGGTTAAAGTAGAGACTTATAAAAAAAACAAAACAACTGGCACCGGAGGCGATGCAGCTTTAATGAATGATCTTTATATGCATGTTAATGATATTAAAAGGAAGGATGCATCAACAGATACTACTGTTATTGATTATAAATTGCTGCTTCCGGTATATTCAAGAAAGATAACGATATCTCAGATTAATACAACCCTTGACGGATATAAATATGATAAAGTTATTTCCGACGATGTGCTTGAAATTGAAAAAAATATAATCGAAAAAGATAAAGATGATAAAAAATCTATTGCATCAAACAATCTAGAGTTGATTAAAGTAGACCCATATCAGGATATAAAGTATGATATTATAAAACCTCTTGAATTCAAGATAAATTATGATTTTAAAGAGAAGCTGGCAAATAAATTTTTCTTCGATACGGATACAACAAATACTAAGAGATACAACAAATATGATACGCTTGAGTTAATTGCAAATAATCCAGGGCAAAATATGCTTGATGATATCTTGCAAAGATTTAATATTTATAACAGATTGTCTTTTTCGCTAAATGGACCTTTTAATATCATGAAATTTTCAGGTAATCCGTTGTTTGGATTTAACCCGCAGTTTGTTGTTGAGTATAAAAAAAGTTATGATGATATATCAATTTATGAGAATTATCAATTGACGGTAAATGATTCTGCCTCATCAAGAAACAGTAAAATCGGTGCTTTATTAATCGATGACTTTTCTAAAACAAATATGACAATAAAGTATCAGGATCAGATGATTAATGACCTGTCATTTGGTGTTTATATGATAAAAGGGACTCAAATCAAAACGGATATGTCTTTTATAATTTTTAATTATAATCAATTATCCGAAAGAAATTTTATACTGTTAAATGAATTAAATACAAAAAGCAGAGCGGTTAGACTGAGCAACACGGGCGATTTTAGCGATTATTATTATAATGGTAATTATAATGCGGTTGATCCTGTTTACTATTACAGTATGGTTAATTATGAGAGAATCGAAAAACTGGAAACCACCTTTACATTGAATTTTAATTTTTTTGAAGAAAAAAATCCCCATCAACTTAGTATGGGGTTGTCACCCTTAATAAAATGGGTAATACCAAAAACAAATTTGGAAGAATTAAAAGCCGATCTATGGGAAAAAGAAGCAAATGATATAGATTACAATCTTGATACTGTGCTAAAGCCTGAAGCTTTGTTGTATCTTTCATACAGGGAAAAAGAGGGTAATAATAAAAATTTAAATGATGAAATCCAGAAATTTTTTTCAGCTCAGAATTTTTGGGGAGGACCTAAAAATTATAGATATATGTTTGATAATGTTACCTATAACACTAAATATTCATATACCCCCATGAAAAATTTTAAAGCAGTTAATATTGAAAATGATCTTATTTTTAAATTGTATAATATTGGGGAATTTTCTAATATTGATCCTGATGTTATAACTTTGGGCATTTATCCGGATGATAAATTGACTGTTAGTTTTTTAAATTCAATAATCAATTATAATATGAGTATAGAATTTATTAGAAAATTAAATCCATATAAAGAAAATGCTAACAATTTGAGTATTGAAAAAAAAAGATTAGATGGCAACAATATCATGGCTATGGATAATAAGCATACATTGTCATTAAAGATACCCGGGACAATATTTGATACAAAGTTGCCTTCGGGCGATTGGCTTAATTTTTCTTTTTCAACGTTGTTTAAATGGGATAGGACAATCCCTGCATGGAATGATACATATAAATATAACAGTTATTTTTATCTTGATTCTCAATCATTGTCATTATATTTAGTGATGAACATTATACAATTTAGTTTGACTTTTAAAAAATATAATTTTCAAAATTTAGGTTATGGACTGGAATTAAATAACGGATCTATAAAAATCGGCTATAGGATTACTGAGATACCGATTTTTTGGTCTTATTTTAAACTTATTCTTGAGCCGAGACTTGAATATACTTTTTATGTAAAGCATCCGCCTTACTATGATACAACAAATTTAGTTTACGATGAGTCTTCATTAAAACAGTATTCTACAGAATATTATGATAACAATAATCTAAAATTTTCTTTTACTGCAGAATTACAAATTGCCGCAAGTACAAAATACAATACATCGATAGCATTTACTGTAATCAGTGAAAATAAAAAAATGTACCGTTATTATCAAAGTGACGGTATCAATCTTTTTTTTACTGATCTTGCCGATTCTTTTAATTTTAGTGATATCAGCGCTAGAAGAAAAAGTCCTTTTAATCTTCAGCTTATAAAAGTGACTTTAAATCATTCTATATGCGACTGGACTTTGTCGTTTACTTATATAGGCGCTCCAAAACTTTCATTGGTGCAAGGGACTGATACAACGCGGGGAAGATATAACTGGGAGAATTATTTTTCTTTTGCGATTACCTGGGGCATAGATACCAAGAATCAACTTATGAATTTATTTAATAAGACAAAGGTCAATGCCGTTTATAATTATGAGAAAGATAATAGATGGACAGGCGAATGGAAGCAGCCGGATATATCATTAGATCCCAACGAACAAGATACAACTGATACAACCACTACTACTCAATAAATTTTAGATCTAGGACAGTTAAATCTTTTGTTAAATTTTAATAATTTTAGATTTTTATTTATGATAAAGATGTTTTTAATAAGATTTTATTGTATAAAATAAAATTATAAATATCACAATAAAGTAGATAATTATTAATTGTTTGAGAATATAAATATTTTGTTAGGAATTCATAAAAATTTTTTAATAAATTTTAAACAAATTTATTGACAGTCTATATATAGTGTTGTATTTTAAGAAAAAGGGGTATAAATACCATATATTTAGTGTTTATTAGTATTAAAAAATGAAATGTCCAATATGCGGTTGTTTGGAAGATAAAGTATTAGAAACTCGTAATATTGCAGAAGGCATAAGTATAAGGCGCAGACGTGAATGCATTGAATGTGGTTTTAGATTTACAACTTTTGAGCATATAGAAGAAAAACCTCTAATGGTTGTAAAAAGAGACGGCAGGCGAGAAGAGTTTAATATTGAAAAGCTTTCAAGCGGGATAAATAAAGCCATCGAGAAGCGCCCCATATCACGACCTGTTTTTGAAGATTTATTGGAAAGTATTCAAAGTGAAGCTGTAAAAATAGCAGGCGATACACATGAAATATCATCTTTAGATCTTGGTGAGTTGGTCATGGAAAAGCTTCATAAATTGGATCAGGTTGCCTATATAAGATTTGCTTCAGTATACAGGCAATTTGAAGACGTTAAAGAATTTATAAAAGAAATTAAAAATATATCCGGCGTCAAGGGGGGGAAAGATGGAAGAAAGCAAGACAACTCTGAGTGATTGGGAAAATTTTTTAGGTTTTAAAAAGAAAGACAAATCAAATGATTTTATTATAAAACGCATTGTAAAAAGAGACGGGCAGATAGAGTTTTATGACAGAACTAAAATTTATAACGCAATAGAAAAAGCCGCTATATCTGTGGGTATTAATGATAATAGTCTTATCGAAAAACTAACTTCAAATACAGAAAAAAAACTTGAAGAATTCATGATGAATCGTCATCCTAATTCTATTCCTTCTGTTGAGGAAATACAGGATATTGTTGAAACTGTTTTAATTGAGGATAAACAGGTTAAAATAGCAAAAGCCTATATAATATATAGGGCAAGGCATGAAGTACTAAGAAATTCTAAAAAGCTTTTTCTAGACATTAATTCCACAATGGACGGGTATTTAAGCCAATCTGACTGGCGTGTTAATGAAAACTCTAATGTTAATTTTTCACTCGGAGGGCTGATACTCCATAACTCTGGAGCCATAACGGCAAATTACTGGCTTAAAAACATCTATCCCGAAGAGGTTGCGAATGCGCATAGAGATGCGGATTTTCATATTCATGATCTTGGGATGTTTAGTGGTTACTGTGCTGGGTGGTCTCTAAGACAACTTATAGAAGAGGGTTTGGGTGGGGTTAAAAACAAGATTAGCTCAAAGCCGGCAAAGCATCTTTATACATTGATTTTTCAGATAGTTAATTTTTTAGGTATTATGCAAAATGAATGGGCTGGCGCTCAGGCGTTTTCGAGCTTTGATACATATCTTGCCCCCTTTGTCAGAGTCGATAATTTGTCATATCCCGAAGTCAAACAGGCTATACAGAGTTTTGTTTTTGGTGTCAATACACCGTCAAGATGGGGTAGTCAGGCACCATTTACTAATATTACATTAGATTGGGTTGTTCCGGAGGATCTTAAGGATAGACCTGCTATTGTGGGAGGTAAAACTTTAGATCAAAATTATAGTGATTTCCAAAAAGAAATGGATATGATTAATAAGGCATTCCTCGAGCTTATGCTTGAAGGGGATGCTACCGGGAGAGGCTTCCAGTATCCTATACCGACTTATAACATAACAAAAGATTTTGATTGGGAGAGTGAGAATGCAAAACTGCTTTTTGAAATAACGGCAAAATTTGGCACTCCCTATTTTCAAAATTTTGTAAACAGCAACTTAAATCCTTCTGATGTAAGATCGATGTGTTGCAGATTACAGCTTGATAAGAGGGAATTACGCAAAAAAGGGGGAGGTCTGTTTGGAGCGGATGAGTTAACAGGATCAATCGGCGTCGTTACAATAAATATGCCCAGGATTGGTTATCTGTCAAAGACCAAGGAAGAATTTTTCAGGCGTCTGGATTACCTTATGGGACTTGCCAGTGAGTCACTAATGATAAAGCGAAAGGTTATAACCAGACTTTTGGATAATGGTTTTTTTCCTTATTCAAAAAAATATCTCGGTCATTTTAATAACCATTTTTCAACAATCGGTATTAATGGAATGAATGAATGTCTTATAAATTTTATGGGAAAAACAATATCTGATCCTGAGGGAGTTGCTTTTGCCAAGGAGATATTGTTATTCATGAGAAAGAAGATTGCTGATTATCAGGAAGAAACCGGAGTATTATTCAACCTTGAAGCCACACCTGCTGAAAGTACAAGCTACAGACTGGCGAAACATGATAAAGAAAAATTTCCTGATATAATCACAAGCGGCAAAGATGAGCCGTATTATACGAATTCGTCACAGTTGCCGGTAGATTATACGGATGATATTTTTGAAGCACTTGATCTGCAAGAGGAGTTGCAGATGATGTACACAGGGGGGACGGTATTTCATGCTTTCATAGGAGAGGCTATAAGTGATTGGAAAGCATGTAGGAATCTAGTTAGGGCGATTGCCAATAATTACAGGATTCCTTATTTTACAATATCGCCAACCTTTTCGATTTGTCCTATACATGGCTATTTAAACGGTGAAAAGCAGTATTGTCCTATCTGTGAGGAGGATGAAAAAAGAAAGATTGCAAAACAGATTTATGACTTAGAAAAAACAAAAGAGACTTTGTCAAAATCTTAAAAAAAGTAAAAATTTACGCTTTAAGCGTTAAAAAGTAATATAATTTATTTTAGAGGGGAGGATAACTATGTTAACTATCCAAAAAATTGATGAAGAAATTTTAGATCTTCAAAAAAAGCTTGAAAATGTAAAGGGTACTAAAACAGAAGTATATACCCGCATTGTTGGATATCACAGGGCAGTGGACAACTGGAATAATGGTAAAAAAGAAGAGTACAAATTCAGAAAAACTTTTAAGATTGATCAAAGAAAAGTTGATGAAAAAATTGAGTTAAAACTTGATAATTGTTGTGAAAAGCATGAAGGGGAAAATGATAATTCTTCAATCAGCATTAATCCTAATCAAGTGGCTTTTTATAAGATGTTTACAAGTCAATATTGCAGGAATTGTCCGCCAGTAAAAGATTATATGAAAAATCTTCCTATAATCGGTGAAGAGGTTGATGTGTCAACCGATTTAGGCATTAATTCATCAAGAAAATATAATATCATGTCAACTCCTACTGTTGTTTTATTTGATGAGAATGACAGAGTTTTGCACAAATTGAATTCTCTTGATGAGTTAAAAAAAATATTTAGCTAAAAAAGGAATATATATTTAAAAAAATAAATAAGGGCTGTTCTATGAATCGTAATGCTGATTTATAGAACAGCCCATTTTATTGAGATTAATGCGATGAAATTTTATGGTATACAAAAGATTACATTAATAGATTATCCCGGAGAAGTAGCTACAACGGTTTTTACTTTCGGATGCAATTTTAAATGTCCGTATTGCCATAATCCCGAGCTTGTAAAAAAGAGTGATTTGTTAAAGCCGATTGAGTGGAGTGAAATTTTAGAATATTTAAAAAAGCGTAAAAATGTTCTTGGTGGAGTATGCGTTACTGGTGGCGAACCTCTGATGCATGAAGAAATAATTAATGTAGTTAATGATGTACATTCAATAGGACTAAAAGTTAAAATTGATACGAATGGTTCCTATCCGGAGATGTTAAAAAAAATTAAGCCTGATTATATAGCTATGGATATTAAAACCAGTTTGAAAAAATATAATCTTGTTGCGGATATTAAGGATGTTAGCGGAAAGATAAAGGAGTCGATTGATTATATAATTAATTCAGGTATTCCCCATGAGTTTAGGACAACTGTCGTCCCTGGCATAGTTGATGAGATAGATATAAAAGAAATTGCCGGAATAATTAAAAATGCCAATTCATATATTCTTGCACAATTTCGTAATGATACTGTGCTTGATACATCATATAAAAATGTAATGCCCTATCCTATAGAAAAACTCCAAGAAATGCAAAGAATTGTTTTGTCTTATGGAATTAATTGTGAGGTAAGAGGCAGTTATTAGAAATAAAGTAAACAAAAATGGACTGTTTTAAAATAAGAGTTTTTATCCTCATTGGATTGCTCGCTTAAGTTTGTACTTTTATCCAAGGAAGTTTTTTAAAAAAATTTGGGTACAGGGCTTTAAATTTTAATTAAAAATGTTATAAATAGTCATGTCAGAAAAAATTAAAAATAAAGAAAAAGGCAAACTCAAAATAGGTGACAGCTGGAATGCAATATCAATTATCGCATTATCACAGAATAATCCATTAAAAGCCATAGCAGAATTTGTAGAAAACAGCATAGATGCAAAGTCTAAAAATATAACTATTATAAGAGGTAAAGAAAAGGGAGATTATTTCCTAAAAATAATCGATGACGGAGAAGGCGTCCCCAAAGATATTGATGGTATTCCGGATTTTAGGTATGTTGCAACGCACATTTGTGATTCTGTTAAAAAGAAATTAAAAAGAGAAGGGATAAAAGGCTTACAGGGAGAATTTGGTATAGGGCTATTGAGTTTCTGGACTGTTGGCGAGACTCTTACAATGATTTCAAACGGTAATGATGGCAAGACCTATCAAATGATAATGCACCGCAATAATCCTGGTTATACAATTACAGAAAGAAAAATATTATTTGCGAGTAAAGGGACAGAGCTTACAATTAAGCCGGTATTACCTGGAATAAGACAGTTAACTGGCGAAAAAATACAAAATTATCTGGCGTCTGAGCTTCGTGATAGGATTAAAAAATCCGATGTAAAAATAAAAATTATTGACAGGACTTCACGGAATGAATATCAAGTAGTGCCGCGTCAATTTTCTGGTAGATTAATTCATAATCTTACATTACAGGCATCTGAATATGGTGAAATATATATGGAATTATATCTAAATGAATTTTCAAGTGAAAATCAGATTGGTTTATATAGGCTGGGTACACGTGTATTGAAATCAATAACGGAGCTTGACGAATTTAAAGAAGAGCCATGGACAAGCGGTTACCTGCAGGGAATTATAGATGTGCCTTATCTTCAGTTAACACCAGGGACAAGGGATGGTATAATAAGAGATAGCGCTTATTCATCATTTATTAATTCAATTGGGATAGCGGCTGGCGAATTGAAGTTATTAATAGAAGAAGAGAAAAAAACTGAAGAAGAAACTGTAAGTAGAAATATTTTAAAATCCATTCAGAAGGCATTAAAAGAAGCGTTTTTAATGCTTCCCAAAGAAGAATATGATTGGCTTGAAATTTATTCTCCTGGCGCTGGTAAAAAAAACATCAATAAGCCTTTAGCAATTGATAAATCATATTTGAGCACATTAGATGGATCTGAAGAATCAAATAATATAAATACAGGTATCAATATTGCAGAAAAAAATAATGATGATGATAAGGTTGAACAAAAAAATTTTTTTGAATTTCCAGGTCCTCTGCATAATGTAATGATAAGTCCAGCTTCAAGCATAATTGGCTCTGATTCTTCAAAAAAATACAGGGCAATAGCCCGTGATAAAAATAAAAGAAATATAGATAATAATGTTGATTTTTTATGGGAAATAACTGAAGGTGATGGATCAATAGATAATAATACCGGAGAAATTGTGCTATATACTTCACCTAAAGAACCGGGAATTACGATTTTAAAAGTTACTGCAACTCAAAATAATATCATTTGTACTGCTGAAAGTATAATAACAGTTACCGGTTCAATTATTCCAAAAAATCAAAATGTTCCAATGGATTCAAAAAAAGGTCTTCCTGAGTATACTTTCAAATATTCGCCGGGAGAATTGTGGAGATCAAATTATGATGAAAGTAATAATCTGATAGTAATTAATAATGGTCATGCCGATTATATTTTTGCTTCAAAAAATAAAATAAGGAAACTAAGATACATCTGTAAACTTTATGCAAAAGAGCTGGTCTTGAAAAATTTTATCGGTTTACCCCCAAATGATATATTAGAAAGAATGATAGAATTATCCCTTTATACTGAAGAAAATTTGAAATAACACTTTATTTTGGGGTCAGAGCTTTAAATTTTGTTAAAAATCTATTGACAAACAATGCATATATGCATATAATTGCATATATGATAGACGAAGTAGAGAAATACAAGGCTATTGGAGAAGCGACCCGTTTGAGGATTATGAGGCTTTTCGTAAAAGCGGGGACAGAGCTTTGTGCATGTGAGATAATTGATATACTGGAAAAGCCTCAGTATACGATTTCTAAAAATCTTGGGATTCTTGTTGATGCAGGTCTTTTGAATGAAAGGCGTGAAGGAAGAATGATGTTTTATGAGCTGATACATAATGAATTTAATGATAAAATTTTTGAAAATATCAGGCTTATTAAATGTAATAGTAATGAAATATTTAAGAATGATTTTAAAAGACTTGAAAATCGCCTGTCATTAAGGGAAAATGGAAAATGTGTAATTACATCTTGTAAAGAACTTTAAATTTTTTTTATTTTATTTATGCAAAAATGGACTTAAAAGCATAAATATTAAGGAGTATCTTAATGAATAACTGGAAGAAATTTTTAGTAATCCTGTCTGTTTTTATTGGTTTTTATTTTATACCAATAGATCATGCTTATGTTACTAATGCAATAATGGAAGCATTATTAATGCTTCAGGAATATGCAAGGGCACATGTGTTATTATGCCTTGTCCCGGCGTTTTTTATAGCTGGCGCGATCGCTAATTTTATAAGTCAGGGCGCAGTTTTAAAATATCTCGGTGCAAAAGCCAATAAGATTATAGCTTATGGAGTAGCCTCAGTATCTGGAGCTATTCTGGCGGTTTGTTCATGTACGGTATTACCATTATTTGGAGGCATTTATAAAAGAGGTGCAGGGCTTGGACCAGCTATTGCTTTTTTATATTCTGGTCCTGCTATCAATGTACTAGCAATAATTATGACCGCTCGCATACTCGGGATAGAAATAGGTGTTGCAAGGGCACTGGGTGCCGTGTTGTTTTCAATAATAATCGGCGTGATTATGCACTTTATTTTTATAAAAGAAGAGACTGCGAGAAATAAAGAACTTGAACTTGCATTGCCCGAAGAAGAAAAACCTAAGCGTTCCTTGTTGCAGACATCTTTGTACATGTTTTCAATGATTGCAATACTGGTTTTTGTTAACTGGGGTAAAGATGACAGGCTTTTAGTCTGGAATATGATTTACAATGCAAAATATTTTATCACAGGTGTATTTTTAATAGCATTGGTTATAATGCTTGTTTTATGGTTTAAAAAAGATGAATTAAAATCATGGGTAAAATCTAGTTATGATTTTGCATTACAAATAATGCCATTGTTATTCGGCGGCGTGCTGGTAGCCGGTTTTTTACTCGGGAGACCCGGCAATGAAGGTATAATCCCTTCTAAATGGGTAACAATGCTTGTCGGAGGAAATAGTCTTTTTTCAAACTTTTTTGCATCAATTGCCGGCGCATTCATGTATTTTGCCACGTTAACTGAAGTGCCTATATTACAGGGGCTCATGGGCAGCGGTATGGGTAAGGGTCCTGCCCTCGCTTTATTATTGGCCGGACCGGCTCTGTCCCTGCCAAGCATGCTTGCCATAAGAAGCATGATAGGGACTAAAAAAACAATAGTCTATGTATCGCTGGTAATTGTTATGTCAACATTTACAGGGATGTTATTCGGTTATATAACGGGATAAGAAGATGTTATCAATAATTATTTTAGCAATTTTTACTTTTATTTGTCTTATTATTTCTTTTATTGCAGATAAAAAAAAGACAATTGAAGCCTTAAAAAAGGGAGGTAAAATGTTTATTAATCTTTTACCTCCTTTTATTTCAATATTAATTTTAGTAAGCGTACTATTATTTTTAATGCCCAAAGAAATTTTAACAAAATGGCTTGGAAAGGAATCCGGTTTTTTGGGAATGGTTATAGCGACATTAGCCGGCTCTATATCGCTTATACCGGGTTTTATAGCTTACCCTCTGGGTAAAATTTTAATTGATAACGGTGTAGAATATTCTGTTATTGCAATTTTTATCACAACCTTGATGATGGTAGGAATTGTAACTCTTCCGATAGAAAAAAAATTCTTTGGGCTAAAAGTAGCTATAATCAGGAATGTATTAAGTTTTATCGGAGCATTGGTAATAGGTGTTTTAATGGGCGCATTATGGAGTGTTATATGAAAGAATATTTAAAAAAAAATAAAATAGACATTATTATATTGCTCATATTTATGGTTTTTGTTGCATTTTCATATATTTTTAATTTTATTGCTGGTGCCAAGATATTTGATAATTTTATAAATTTTTTTATTGAAATGGTAAGTTTTATTCCTTTAATGTTTATTCTAATTGGATTATTTGATGTCTGGATTCCAAAAGAAAGAATACAAAAGCATATTGGTAAAGATTCAGGGATATTCGGCAGTTTATGGGTTATTCTTCTTGCAATGCTACAGGCAGGACCATTGTACGGAGCTTTCCCTGTAGCATATATTTTATGGAAAAAAGGCGCAAGTATAAAAAATATATTTATTTATATCGGTGCTTTTTCAACATTGAAGATGCCAATGCTTGCTTTTGAAATCAGTTTCTTAGGAATAAAATTTACTTTATTAAGAACAATACTTACTTTACCTGTTTTTATAATAATAGCAATTTTTTTAGAATTATATTTAGTAAATAAAAATTTTGAAGTTAAAGAACCTTCAAAATAGAAAAAATAGCATGGAGTGTTGCTTAAGCCATGGATGCCTCCTGTGAGCGATAAGGAAAAGGAGGCAATAAGCAAGCCAAACTAATTAATTGAACGTTTGAAAAGTATTAATCAAAGGGAAATTAAAATAAAATTTTTAAAAAAAGAATATGGTAATTAAGTAAAGTAAAAAAAATAAAAAAAAGTAAAATAAT
>CAZHHK010000076.1:0-15607 GCA_964531405.1 uncultured Spirochaetales bacterium
TGTTTTAGATTATGTCATCAAAAAAGATAATTTTGGGACGCACTCTAAATAAAATTCAAGTATTTATTGACTTAAGGCATTAATATAAATATAATTGCATTGAATTATGTTTAATGGAGAATAAAAATGTTTGATTACCTATGGGTAATATGGTTAAGTGTGGGATTAATATTATTAATGCTTGAGATTTTCACACCGGGTTTTGTGATAAGTCTTATCGGGATTGCTTGTATTGTTTCTGGTGTAACGGCGGTGTTTATTAAAAATATAATAATACAGTTTATTGTTTTTATTATTGTTTTGATATTGTTGATGATTTATATAAGACCTATATTTTTAAAATATCTTGTGAATAGTAATGCAAAAAAATCTAATGTTGATGCTTTAATTGGTCAAATTTGTATTGTTGATTCTGAAATAGATAACCTTAAAAATAAGGGCTATATTAAAGTTGGTGCTGATTACTGGAAAGCAAAATCAATCGATGGAAATATAATCCCAAAGGGGTCCTCTGTTAAAATTGAAAAAATGGAAGGTATTACGGCTACTGTAAGCTTAATAAAATAAAAGGAGTATAATAATGGGTACATTTTTTGTAGCAATCGTAGTTATATTGGCGTTTCTTGTAATTATAATCTTATTTTCAGGGATAAGGATCGTACAGCAGGCAACTGTTAAAATTGTAGAAAGACTGGGTAAATATCATAAAACTCTTGAGTCTGGAATAAATATTATTATACCGTTTCTTGATAAAGTAAAATTGATAAATACTCGTATCACAAAATATGACTCACAAGGAAGGGCTTATGTTGTAAATTATTATGAGAGTTATATTGATCTAAGAGAAAGAGTTTTTGATTTTCCAAAACAAAACGTAATTACAAAAGATAACGTTACGTTAGAAATCGATGCCTTACTGTATTTTCAGATAACCGATCCTTTTAAATCTGTATATGAAATCGAGAACCTTTCAATTGCGATTGAAAAACTTACTCAAACCACTTTGAGAAACATAATCGGTGAATTGGAGCTTGATCAGACATTAACAAGTCGTGATACTATAAACTCAAGGCTGAGGCAGGTGCTGGATGAAGCAACGGATAAATGGGGCGTAAAAGTTAACAGGGTAGAGCTAAAAGATATTACTCCGCCAAAAGAGATAAAAGATGCCATGGAAAAACAAATGAGGGCTGAAAGAGAAAAAAGACAGACGATCCTTGTTGCGGAAGGCGAGAAACAGGCAAAAATCCTACAGGCTGAAGGTGAAAGAGCAAGATTGATTGCTGAAGCTGAGGGTGCAAAACAGGCGGCTGTTTTAAAAGCAACTGGTGAGGCTGAAGCAAAGATTAAACTTGCTGAAGCTGAGGCTCAATCTATAAATCTTGTTAAAAATGTATTAAAAAATGAAAAAATTGATCCTGCTCAGTATCTTGTGGCTATCAAATATATTCAAACATTAAGAGATATAGCCGGGCAAAATGGAGAAAAAATAATTTATATGCCTTATGAATCAAGTGCATTATTAAGCTCAATAGGGACAATTAAAGAAATATTTAAAGACGTCAAATAAAAAATAAAATATAAATAAGATGCTTTGCTGTCTTTTTTTAAAAGCAAGGTGGCATTTTTTAGTTAATTTCTTAATTTTTTAGGGAAAACTATACTTAATTCAAATGCATTTTTGTTGTTTATTGTTAATTTGCCATCGATTTCTTCACACAATATTTTGACAAGGTACATTCCAGAAGTGGTATTTTGTTTTAAATCAAAATTTTCAGGCAGCCCTTTACCGTTATCACTGTATGTTAAGATATAATTATTATCAATCAATCCTATTGAAATTTTTATCGAATTCTGCGGATCATTCTTTTCTTTAAAAGCATATTTTAATGAGTTGGTTATCAATTCATTGATTATTAAGCCAAGGGTTTTGATTTTGTCAATATTTAGCTCGTATTCATCTATTTTGAAATCCAAAGATATAATATTATGATTTAACCCAAATGATTGAATTAAATACTCTGTTAAATTTTTTATATATTCATTGAAATTGATTGCAGCAATGTTTTTTGATTTATATAAAAGCCCATGTATCAATGCAATCGAATAAATCCTGTTTTCAATCTTTTTTAATATATTTTTCAAATCATTATCTAGTGTGTTGTATTCTTGATATTTTAAAAGACTTAAAATCACATTGAGGCTATTTTTCACTCTGTGATGAATTTCCAGCATCAGTATTTCTTTTTCCTTCAAAGATTTTTTTAATATCTCATCGGCTAGCTTTCTTTCTGTTATGTCTTCAAACACCGTGGCGAATTTGCCATTGCCTTGAGAAAATACGGATATATTAAAATATTTTTCTAGTGGACTAAAATAAGTTTCAAATTTGGCTGGTTCACCGGTCTGAGCAACTTTACTGTAAATATCAAAATATGGCGGATCGCCAGTCATATAAATTACAGATGCCTTTTTGCCTAAAACATCATCTCTTTTTATCCCTGTATGAAATGTATAAGCCGGATTAACATCGATAATTTCATAATCAATGGGTTTTCCATTTGTGTCGTATATAATTTTATGCAGCGCTACGCCTTCCGTTAGTGTGTTAAATAATTCGCGAAATTTTTTTTCACTTTCAAGAAGAGCGTCTTCGGCTAGCTTTCTTTCTGTAGTATCAATAATAAAACCTTCTATGCCTATTACCTTTCCAGAGTGTATGACAGGATTTGCTGAATAGGTATGATACCCGATGGTATCATCCCTGCATTTCCTGCTGAATTCTCCTAATAAATATTTCTCATCGCCTTCCATGATGTGTTCTACAAGCTCAATAGCCTTTTGTTTGTCATCAATTTTCTGTACTATAGTAAAATGTTTACCAATTATTTCTTCTTTTGAATCATACCGATATAATCTAAGCCATGCAGTATTAACATCCTGTAGAATCCCGTCTTTATCAATGAAAAAATATCCCGCATTGGTTGTTTCCAGTATTGATCTTAAATGCCTCTCGCTTTCAAAAAGAGCGTCTTCAGTTTTTTTATGTTCTATAGCGACAGCTATACTTGCACTTATTCTTTCAAAAAATTCTATTATTTCTACTGTAAAAAAGTTTTTGCGCTTATCATTCAACTGGATCAAACCAATAATCTTTCCAACAGATTTAAGCGGGATCAGGGCTATAGATTCATATCCTTCTTTATTACATATATTATTTGTCACTTCATTTTTTTCTTTAGTAATATTTGATATAAAAGCACTTATACTGTTTGTCCAGAAACTACCTTCTTTAGTAAAATTAGGATTTTTTATATCTATGTTTCCACTCAACACTTTGTCACACATACATTCTTTTAGAAGAAATCCTCCTTTAGTATAGCAGCAAAATTTTTGTTCGGCAGCTAAAAATTCGGTAGAAAATCCTTTTGATGCATAGCAGATGCAATCATCGCCGTCTTTCAGTCTTATGGCAATAGCCTCTATGCCGGTGAAGTTTTTTATTAATAGAAGAATATCTTCAATTATATTTTTATGAATTGTGATTTCATTTAATAATTTAAGAATTTCAAGTAATAAAGACTGCCTAGCCTCGATAGCCTTTCTGGCAGAAATATCTCGCACAATAGACAAAACCTTATATTTGTTTTTATGCATAAACAATCTGGAATGAATTTCAACGGATATTAATTTTTTGTTTTTTGTGATAAGTGTTGTCTCAAAAAGAAAATGTCCTTTTTTCTTTATATTTTTTATATGACTTTGTATTTTATGCTTTTCTTCCTGTGCATTGATTTCATAAGGTGATAAATTTTTAAGCTCTTCTTCTGTATAACCTAGCATTTTGCAGGCTACTTCATTGACTTGAATAAATTTCTCAGGTAGATTTTCTTCAGTAAGTCCATGAACAAAAAGAGCATCATTGCTATTATTAAATAAAAGCCTATATTGTTCTTCGCTTTCCTTTAAAACAAATGAAGATTTCTGGCGCAATATATTTATAATTATAAGAAAAAATATTACAAAAAATAGAAATACAATTATAATTAATACCGTTATAACAAGAGTTTTATTGGCTTTAAAGATTGACAAGGGCTTGTTTATTATAATGCTGTTTGCAGGCAAAACAGAAAATGGAATATCTAATTTTTTTATAATCTTATAATCAAACATAAATAGAGCATCACTTTTTGTAATAGCAGGGATACTGGATATTTTTTCGCCAGACAATACCCTTATTGCTATCTTTGCTGCAGATTGCCCATGATAATACGCACTAAACAATTTACCTCCGACAATACCATGACCCAGCTTTTGTTCGAAAACAGAAAAAACAGGGACAGGGCTTTTATCACAAAAAAGTGCGGTTGCCTCAGCCATACCAAAAATTTTACCTGATTTATCGGCTATAAAACCGGCATCAAGGACAAGATGATCCTTCGGTAAATTTTGTAGCTTATTTAAAAGATCTTCCATATTCATAAGTTCAGAAAAACTAAAATTTGCTTTTGAAGAATATTTAGGTATAAGTTCTAAAACTTCATTATAAATTGCCAGTCCTGTCGGAGTATGATCATGAATTACAAAGATGTTGTTAATTGATGGATAAATTTTAAGCATTACATCAATCGTTCCAGCGATATCCAAGGATTCTATTATTCCGGTAACATCAGGATGTCCTTCTGTCATTATTGGTTTATAGTTATTAATCCCGCAGAATATTACAGGTGAATTATAAAAAACATCTTGTTGGTTTTTAAGAGCAAATTCGAGTGCTGGATTATCCATTGCAATTATCGTAGAAAATTTTTTGTTTGAATATTTATCTTTAAAAACTTTTATCAAAGTATTAAGATGTTTTTCATTGGGATATCTTTTACAGTCGAGGTATTCAACATAAATAGGCCAATTTTTATTTAGTGATATTAATAAATCAATTACCCCTTTTTGCTCGTCATCGGACCATGCATATCCCGGATGATAAGAATTTAATATTAGGATAGGCTGCTGATATATAAAATTATTAGACATATCGATGCTATAGGTATTTTTACATATTAAAATAATACAAACTAACATTAATTGGATAATAAAATTTTTATTCATATATATAATTATAAGAATATTTTATATAAAGTGCTATTATTTTAAAGGGAAAAAAATATTTTAAAAAAAAGTATTATTACTCGTTGAATTATTTTTTTTGTAAACGTCTATTATATAAATAGCACAGAGGGAAGGGGTGGGTACCATGTCTGTTTAATTAATAGGAAAATTTTTAGAATTTTATTGACAAAATGATGAAAATTAATTACTCCTTTATCAGTGCAACCGGTTGCACTGATAAAGGAGAGGGTAGATCATAAATTTTATGATGAAAACAATAGCAGATATTGCAAAAATTACTGGAGTTTCAAAATCAACTGTTTCCAGGGCTTTAAACAACAGTACGAAAATAAGTCTTAAGGTTAGAGAAAAAATTCAAGAAATTGCAAAATCCAATAATTTTGTAGCTCATCAGGGTGCAAGAAATTTAACTCTTAAGAAAACTTATACAATAGGCCTGGTAATACCTCTTGTTTCATGCACAGGACAGATAATTACAGATACATTTTTTATTGAATTATTAAAAGGCATTACTACTGGTGTTACAAAATATAATTATGATTTACTGATAATACAGTCTTACGAAAAAAAAGCCAACGATATATATAATTATATAAAATCTCGGCGAGTTGATGGACTGATATTGATTGGTGGAATAAAATTTCTCAAATCAATATTTCAATTGCTTCCGGATAAGGCGCCTGTGGCATACTGGGGTAATTTTAACAAAAATTACAGTTGTGTTGACTGTGATAATTATACAGGTGGATTTATTGCAACAAATTATCTGATAAAAACTGGGAAAAATAAAATCGTTTTTCTTGGCGGTCCGAAGAATGAGCCTGAGGTTATTCAAAGATATAAAGGTTATTCTCATGCCTTAAAAAAAGCTGGATTAAATTTAAATCCGGAATATGTAACATATGGAGATTATTCCAATGTATCTGGTTATGATAAAATGAAAGGCATTATTAATTTACATCCAGATATAAATGGAGTGTTTGCCTGCAATGATATTATAGCAATAGGCGCGATGAGATTTCTTAATGAAAAAAAATATAAAATTCCGGAAGATATCTCAATAATAGGCTTTGATGATATTCCATCTGCGAGTCAAAGTCTACCGCCCTTGACAACGGTAAAGCAGAGTATTATTGAGTCAGGGAATTTTTTGGTTGATAATTTAATTAATTATATAGAGTCCGGTAAGGTTAACAATACAGTTATGCCTGTGAATTTAGTTGTACGTAAATCAACTTATTAATTTTTTTTACACATGTATGCAACCGGTTGCATACATGTGTAAAAATAGAAAATTTATTTAATTGCGAAGTACACAAAGAAATTAAAAATAAAAACCTTCGACTTCTTTGCGCACTTAAGGGTAAAAAATATAGGAGAAAAAATGAGTAATATAAAAGCTGAAACTATAAAGCTGAGGGATAATTTTTTTATAATGACAATGATATCCTTTTTTTCATTTATAATAATTGGGTTTATAGATAACATTAAAGGGACATCGTTATCTGGTATTTTATTAACTTTTAATATAAATTACACCGCATTCAGTTTGCTTTCATTAATCGGCTCTGTAAGCTATTTTATCACCTGTATTTTATCGGAATATTTCTCAAAAAAACTTGGCAACAAACGTACTCTAATATTAAGTTGTATTGCGCTTACTGTGGGGTTAGTTTTTTTCAGCTTTTTAAATAATGTTTTATTTTTTATTATTTCAATGCCGCTAATCTCTTTGGGAATCGGAAACATTCAAGTATTATCAAATTCGATGATTACAAAAATATATCCATTAAAAAAGGGGAAGTACCTAAACCTTTTAAATTTTTCCTACAGTGCTGGAGCAATGGTAGGTCCTTTATATGCAGGAAAGATTATCAATATAGGACTTTCATGGCAGGTTAGTTACTTTAGTGCCATTGTTATGGCAGTAATCTTATTGACATTTTTTTTAACATTTAATTTCAATTTAACCAATCATGAAAACGTTTATGAAACAAAAGTAATAGATTTTGATCCATTAAAAAACAAATTCATCTATTATATAATAATTTCAATTTATGTAATGGCTGAGATGGGTATAGGACTCTGGCTTGTAGAATTCTTGGAGAAATCAAAATCACTATCGATTATTATAAGTTCAATATATCTTTCATGTTTTTTGGGTTTTATTACTTTCGGGAGATTCTTCGGGAGTTTCATAATTGAGAAATTCAAATATACCTCTGTATTGCTATTTGCTTCCATAAGTTCATGCGCTTGTATTATAATAGGAATACTGGGTCCTGTGCAGGTTGCATGGCTGCTACCTCTTACAGGTTTGTTTTTTTCTATCATATATCCCACTTTAGCGGCAATATTATCAGGGAAATCAACGGATAATAATAACTCGGCATTTGGACTTATGATGCTGTTTTCGGGATTTGGAAGTATGCTTGGTCCTTTTTTAATTGGTATCATAAGCGGAGCAACTAACATTGGCACAGGATTTAAAGTTGTAGGCATATTGATTATAATAATGACGATTTTAATGGCAATTGTACATTATAAAGGACAAAGCAGTTATGATAATTAATAAAATCATAATTTAGTTTTAATATCATATAAAGAGTTTACATAAATCATAAAATATTTTGTAATTAGCTTTATGTGGATATTAAATTTATGAAATCATTTATTTAAAAATTGTCAGTCCCGGCAATCTTTTAAGGTTTTTATCGGCTTCGTGTTTGTTAACAGATCGTTTTGCAAAAATCATAATTTAAAGAGTAAGAGATTTTTCCTTCAAATTCAAATTTTTTAACAAACATCTCTTTCATTTTTTTACCCAATTCTTTATAAATTGTTTCTGATATGGATAATCCATTCGCATTGGTTGCTTTTTTTTCCAAATGAGCGGCATAATTTATAACATCTGATACGATACGTCCAGTATCTTCAAAAAATTTGATGTTACCCATATCCGCTCCTATTCTTATATCAATATCCTCATCTATAGCTTTGGTATGCCATGAATTATATACAGGCATTGTTAAAAGTATTTCAAGAAGACAGCTTACAGCAAACGAAGGTCCCTTGTCATTGCGGAATGCTATAATACCTCCATCTCCTGCCCATGTCCATATTCTACCATCATACTGTATCATTTTCTTTTTTAAGAATTCCCATAACTGGTAATATATTTTTTCCATTACTTGAGGTTTGTATTTTTTTACAAGCTCGGAGTTGCTGCATATATCTATGGAAGCTACGATCATGGGGTACTCTTTTGCATCTTTTAATGCTCCCCAGTTAACCATCATTTTTTTATCTTCAGAAACACTGCTGAATTTTCTTTTATTAAAATCAAAATAAATGCCAGTTCTTGATAACCTGTATAAAATATTTTCAAGTCCGATTAATTTTACGACTCTTGAATTTAAAGGAGTACCGTCCAATTCGATTACAAATTTAAAAAAATCATCCAATTTATTCTTGCTTGAACATTCATCTACCAACACCTTTGCTGCATTTAAAGGAGATATTGTCTGTGTATCTGGTATTTTTGCCAATTTATGGGTGTTGTAATCTTTAAAAAAGTATTTGCCAAGCACCTCTATATCTGTAAAGGTAAGACTTTTGCCAAGCATTTCTGTTAGATCTTTTACCAGTGTCAAATCGAGCATTTTAATATCCTCCAAAATTAATTTATTAGTTATAAAATACAATAAAAATGACAATATTCCAAATTAATAATGATTTTTCCTCGTATAAAATAAATTTTATACGTCTTTATATACCCTATAATGATAAAAATACTTTAATTTATATTTATTATAACAATTGTATTTGACTTTTTAAATTTAGTTTATATATAATTTACTTATTATTTATATTTATCATATAAATTCTGGGAAATCAAAATGTATGATAAGTCCTCTCAATATAAAATATTGATTGTCGATGATGATGAAAATTTAAACATACTTATAAAAAAAATACTCTCTTCAGAAGGTTATCAGATTAACACATGTACCAAAGGTTTTGAAGCATTGATCAGAATAAAACAGGAAAAAAATTTACTGATACTTCTGGATTACAAGTTGCCGGATATTGATGCATTTGAGTTTATAGAGCATATTCCCGATCCTTCGTTAAGCCATCCCTTTATAATAATGACGGGACTTGATGATTTAAAAACAGCTGTTAGAGTTATGAAAGCCGGCGCAAAAGATTATCTTGTTAAAGATGCAAATTTTATTGAAATTCTTCCGTCTGTTATCAAAAGAGTTTTAAACGAACTGGAAAACAAACAGAAGCTTTTAAAAACCGAGAAATTTCTTGAGGCAAGCGAATATCGATATCGAAGGATAATTGAAAACATTCCGTTGATTATTTACAGATTTTTACCGGTAAACTATTCAATAACTTTTTTTAATGATTTTTATTGTAAATATTTTGATTTTGATAAAGAAAGCCTATTGGGTAAAAGTATATTTGATTTTATTTCATCTGAAGATCAAGAAAAAGTTAAAATCAATATTGATTCATTAAATAAAAATAATCCTATTTTAACCCATGAATACCATATAAATACTTCCAAAGGCAAACGACTTATAAGATGGATAGACAATGCAATTTTTGATAATGATAAAATAATAGAATATCAATCAATCGGTGAAGACATAACAGATCAAAGAAAAACACTGGAAGAGTTTACGATAACACTGACAAAGTATAAGGAATTGTTTACAAATATGAAAAGCTGTGTATCTGTTTATAAGGCAGAAAATAATGGGATTGATTTTAAATTTCTTGATTTTAATAAACAAGCCGAAATAGTTGAAAAAATAAAACGCGAAGACGTGATAGGTAAAAGTATACAGGAAGTATTTCCTGGGGTTAAAGATTTTGGATTGTTAGAGGTATTAAAGCGTGTTTACAAAACTGGTATCCCTGAAGAATTTCCTCTATCATTTTACAAAGACAACCGTATTTCTGGCTGGAGGGAAAACTATGTATACAAACTGTCGTCCGGTGAAATTGTGGTAATCTATGAGGATGTTTCTGAAAAAAAACTAGCCGAACAAAAAATAATTGAGTCTGAGAAAAAACTTCGTGATATCATGGAAACAGTCCCGGTTGGTATCCTTATAACAGATATGGATGGAAATGGTATAGAGTTGAATTCTAAAATAGTTGAAATGCTTAAATATGACAGCAAAGAAAAGGTGCTAAATACAAAAGCCATGGATTATTATGCCGATACTGATGACAGAAAGACATTTATAGAAATGCTGAAAAAAGGCAATGTCGCTAACATGGAAGTAAAACTTAAAAAGAAAAACGGAGATGTTTTTTGGGCACTTGTAAATTCTATACTGAGAAAAAAAGATGATGGGTCTTTTGAAATAATAAGTTCATTACAGGATATTACTGATAAAAAAGCAGAACAGGAAAAAGCAAGGCAAAAAGAGCTTCAAATTATTCAGACTGAAAAAATGGCTTCTATCGGTGTTTTACTATCAGGAATAGTACATGAGATTAATAATCCTAATAATTATATACTTTTAAATTCCAGTATCATAAAGGATTTTTGCATGCAGGTAGAACCAGTATTGGAAAGTTATTTTAGTAAAAACAGTGAAATAACACTTTATGGTATGTCTTATAATGAATTTATTGTTGAAATAAAAAAAATAATCGATGGATTGATTGAAGGGTCAAATAAGATAAAAAACATAGTACAAAGTTTAAAAGAATTTATTAAGCCGGATCTCGGAAGACTTGACAATAATATCAATGTCAATAAAGTCGTTGAGTCTTCGCTCTTAATAACAAACAATATAATAAAAAAATCAACTAATAAATTTATTGTTGAATATGATGATGATATCCCATTGATATCGGGAAACCTGCAACAGCTGGAACAGGTTATAATTAATCTGATTGTCAATGCATGTGAAGCCTTGCCGGATAGGGATAAAATGATAAAAGTTAAAACAGCATATAACAAGAAGAACAAAAATATAATAATAAATATAATCGATGAAGGTGTGGGCATTCCTAAAAAATATTTAAATAAAATCACAGAACCATTTTTTACGACAAAGGCTGAAAAAGGCGGGACAGGATTAGGGTTATCTATATCCAACAATATAATAAAAAAATTTAATGGAGAGTTAAATTTTTTATCAGAAATTGGCAAAGGTACTACTGTCACAATTGTAATACCAGTAAATAAATGAGGTTGATTTATGGAACAATCGCTGTTTCCTGTAAATCCTATTTTGTTTATCGATGATGATACAGAGTTTTTAAATACAGCAAATCTTCTATTAAAAATTAATGGCATAAATAACAGTATATTATGCAGTGATTCGGATAAAGTTAAAGAAATATTAAAAAACAACAATTGTTCGATGATTATCCTGGATCTTATAATGCCTAAAATATCGGGGTCAGAGCTTTTAAAAGAAATAATTGCTGATTTTCCAGATATCCCGGTTGTTATTCTTACAGGTGATATGAGCGTGGAAAAGGCCGTTGAATGTATTAAGATAGGCGCTTATGACTATATCGTTAAACCTCTTGATAAGGAAAGATTTCTTACCGTAATCAGAAATCTTATCAAACTTAATGAAATTAAGAATGAAAACAAACTATTAAAAGAAGAATTAATTTCTGAAAATGATAAACTTGATAAATATTTTAGTCATATAATCACAAAGAACAAGAAGATGCTTTCAATTTTTCATTATGTAAAAGCAATTGCAAAAACAGATCTGCCGGTATTTATAACAGGTGATACGGGAACTGGCAAGGAACTCCTTGCCCATGCAATACATGAAATCAGCGGTCGCAAAGGCGAATTTGTGGCGATTAACATTGCCGGACTTGATGACAATATGATACTTGATACATTGTTTGGACATAAAAAAGGAAGCTTTACAAGCTCCATTGAGGATAGGAAAGGACTGCTTGACAAGGCAAGAAACGGCACCCTGTTTCTTGATGAAATTGGGGATTTAAACGTCAATTCTCAAATAAAGCTGTTGAGGGTACTTCAGGATAGAAAGTACTTCCCGATTGGTTCGGATAAAGAAGAGTTTACAGATGCAAGATTGGTTTTTGCGACTAATCAAGATATAAATAAATTATTGCAGGAGAATAAATTCAGGCAAGATTTTTATTTCAGACTTCAATCGCATCATATCCATTTGCCACAATTAAGGGAAAGACCAGATGATATACCTTTACTTGTTGATCATTTTTTTAATAAAGCAAGTATTAAACTCAAGAAAAAAAAGCCGGATTATCCTAAAGAATTAATCAATATGTTGCAAAATTATCATTTTCCCGGGAATATTAGAGAGCTGGAAGGCATAATATTTGATATAATGAGTCAGTATAATGGTGCAGATGAATTAGATATACTTAAAATATTTGAAGAAAAATTAAACATAAAACATCAGGCAATACAAAACTCAATTACTGATTCGATCAACGCTTTAAAATCTGCAGGCGATAAATTTTATACTTTAAAAGAGATTGAGAAAATCTGGATTGATGAAGCGTTAAAAAAAGCAAATGGCAATCAGACTGTAGCAGCAAAACTGCTTGGTATGTCAAGAAGAGCTTTAAATAATAGATTGTCGAGAAATAAATATCCCCGTCATTCGCTTTGAGTTTGACGGTTTAAAATTCTTAAAATATATAATTTTTTTACATCTAAAAGCTGGCGGGATATTTTTATTAGTGGTTAATTACTGTATATTTTTAAATTCCTTTCACACAACATTAATCCTGTGCACCTTTTTTTTACCGCTGCGCAAGATTATACCTTTGTCGGTTATGAATGACGAATTGATTATCGCTTTTTCGTCTGTGATTTTGTCATCATTAACCTTGCATCCGTTTTGCTGTATCAATCGTCTAACTTCACTCTTTGATGCGCACAAGCCTGATTCAACAAAAAGGTCAAGGACACCCACTCCATGTTCAAATCTGGATCTGGGCATATCTGTTGTAGGCATAAGATCAATGTTGTCCCCACCTCCGAATGCAGCTTTTGCTCCGTCTCTTGCCTTTACCGCTTCTTCCTCGCCATGTACGATTTTTGTTATTTCAAAAGCAAGTCTTTCTTTTGCAGTACGAAGCTCTTCATTCTTCAGTTTTTCGTATTGCGCTATGTCATCGAGTTCAAGGAATGTATAGAGTTTTAAAAATCTTATTACATCGTCATCGCTGACATTGATCCAGTATTGGTAAAAATCATACGGGCTTGTAAGCTCGCTTGATAAAAATACAGCGCCTTTTTCCGTTTTACCCATCTTTTTGCCGTCGCTTGTCAATATGAGAGGCAGGGTGAGGCATTCGACCTCTTCAGAGGCTTCAACTCTGCGAATCAAATCAACGCCGGATACCATGTTAGCCCATTGATCGTCTCCACCTATCTGGAGAATGCATTTATGCTTCCTGTATAATTCTAAAAAGTCATAGGATTGGAGAAGTATATAATTAAATTCAAGAAAAGACAAACCATGCTTCATCTTCTCTTTATATGTCTCAAAAGAAATCATCCTGTTGACGCTGAAGTGTCTACCAATATCCCTTAAAAACGAAAGGTAATTTATATTTCTAAGCCAGTCTGCATTATTGACGAAAAGACCTTTTTCTCCATCCAGCACGATAAACCTGTCAAGTTGTTTTTTAATTTTTGCAAGATTATTATCTATCTGTTCAATCGTCATCATTTTGCGGGCTTCGGTTTTGCCTGAAGGGTCTCCTATCATTGCTGTACCACCGCCTAAAAGAGCAATGGGTTTATGTCCCATCCTTTGTAGATGTGCCATAGCCATTATTGGTACAAGATGTCCCAGGTGAAGACTGATGTTGGTCGGATCGAATCCAGCATAAAAAACAACCTTTTTAGAATTCAGTAGTTTTGCTAGATTTTCTTCATTTGTACATTGTTGAAAAAATCCTCGCTTTTTTAGTATATTAAGACATTCTTGCATGATAATTCTCCAAATTTTTTAAAAGGTTAGTGTTGTCTCAAAAGGCAAATAAAAAGTTTAACCTCTTGTTTGCTTGATTTTTTAGACAGCCCTTTTTAATCTTATTTGTTTATAATTCGTAAAATTTAACATATGGATTAATCGTTAGTTAAATAGACATATATTTGCTTTTTAAAAAACTTTTCAGATATTAACATTTTTTTTTACATTATGCAACTTAATGGAATTTATGCTTATAATATTTCATTACGCTAAAGCACCGAGCACTCAATCAAAAGTATAATTGCTATGGTTTAATTAATTATTGTTTTAATTCATAATTCTTGACATTGATTTTTATAAATATATAATTTTATTATAAAAATTTTATAGGAGGAGGATAGATAATGGGTGAATTGGAATCAAGATCGAGTCTAATTAAAAAAGCTCTTGTGGGTATTGCATGTTTAATCGGAGGTATTTTGATATTATCAGTCGGCGGGTTTGGTTTTATTGCTGCCTTAATAATAGGTGGCATAACAGCAGTGATAGGTTTGTCTCTTATGGCTAGCAAGGATGCTTTCATCGGATTGCTTGTTTTTGTTTCAGGTGCATTGATACTTATAACCAAAATACCTATTATAGGTACTCTTGCCAGCATATTGATAGTTATAGGCGGTTGGGTATTAATTGTTACAGGGGTTATCTCTATAATATTTTTCCTAATTAATGTTGTTAAAAGGATGTAGAGTTACTTATCATTGGCATTGGAATAATGACTAGATTTAGTATAAAATAAAGTTATAAAATTGACAAACTAGAATGGAAAGGAATATAAAACCGCAAGCTATATTTTATAACCTGCGGCTTTAAATATATTTAATTATTTTTTCTTTTTAGGTTTTGCCTTTGCCTTAGCTTTTGTTGTTGCTTTTGTTTTCGGTTTTGATTTCGGTTTAACTTTTGCCTTTGGTTTTGATTTAGAGATTGTTTTTGGCTTTAATTTTAATGCTGTTTTAGCTTCTGATCTGGGTACCGCTTTAACTTTAATGCCTTTATTGATTGCTGATTCAAGAGCATTGGGTTCGTCAGAGCCTATCTGGTATTTTTTGCCGTTTTGCAATGATATTTCTACCGCCCCGGTATTTTTTAAATTGTAAATTCTGTAGTACCAAGGACATTTT
Source organism: uncultured Spirochaetales bacterium (assembly GCA_964531405.1). GTDB lineage: Bacteria > Spirochaetota > GWE2-31-10 > GWE2-31-10 > JAFGQB01 > CAZHHK01. The sequence goes on from CAZHHK010000076.1 coordinate 15,287, forward strand.
ACTTTTTTACTTTGCTTAATTTCACTAAGATTATAATCCATTTTGATAAGTCCAATTCCAAAAGAAATTGTCAATTTTCTATTTTCAATTACTACATTGAGAGAATAAAAAAGAATCAAGCATGCCACCGGAATTGATATAACGATAATAAATGAAATTAATGTAGAAAGATGAAATGCTTTTGTTGCAATAAAAAGATATGAAATTATTATTATTCCGATGATAACGGCAAAAAAAATAATAATTGCAAACCCTATTTGCCTGTGTTTGTAGCCATTCATTAAATTCCTCCATAAATATTATATATTTTACAGATATTTT
>CAZHHK010000077.1:0-15571 GCA_964531405.1 uncultured Spirochaetales bacterium
TTGGCTCCCATTCTTTTGATACCCCGTCAGCTTGCTGCGGGGAGGTTCATTTTAAATTTTATCATAATTTGAGTCGCTGCCTAACCTTTTTCACCTAAAATTTAAAATTACACCCGAAAATAATTAATAAATACAAATGAAAATATTTATTAATTATTTTATATTATATATGGTAAAACTATATTTAAGCCGATTATTAATTGTATATTAAAGCTTGTCAGTCGGATGTCATCTGATAAAGTGAAGCTAGAATAATTGATAAATAATATAATTAAATATTTAAGAAAGAAATATATATGCATAAAGAATACAATAAAAATATTATTATAATTGAAGATAACCTTACTAATTATATAAAAAGTATTACAGAGAAAAATGATTTGTATAATTTAATTATTACAAAATTGGAGACAATTGAAAATGATTTGCAGCATATAAAAAATAAGGAAAAAAGCTGTAATTTAGTAATTATTGACAGAAGCGTTTATAGTGATGAAGTCAAGAAAAGATTAAAATTGATTTTTACTGGTATTTTAGGGTATTCAAATCCGCATATATTATTTTTATCAAATAAGTCTTACTCTCATGAAGAATATGAGAAACTAATGAGTGAACAGAATTTTTTTTATCATATTACCAAAGGGGAAAAATTTCAGACTTTTTATTGTTATCTGGCTTTAATCATGCAGCATATAGAAGATTTAAAAAGACTCGATAATTATATAATTCATTCCTTCCAGACAATCGTTAATGCTGAGTTAATTTCAGAACAAAAAGCAAAGATTGAAAATTTGTACAAACAGCTTGAGACTTTAAGCAAGATAGATGTACTTACAAATGTTTTAAACCGCAGGGCTTTTTTTGAAGCAATGGAGGTGGAAAAATCCCGTGCCCTAAGGGATTTATGGCGACTTCAAAATTCTGAATTAAAAAATATCAATTTAAATGAAACGACAAAAGCCGAAATTCATAGAAAATTCAAGAATAACGCAAAAGGAGGGTATGCGGATCATTTTGGCAAATTTTCTTGTATGATGATCGATATAGATCATTTTAAATTAATCAATGATACTTATGGTCATCTTGCAGGAGATGAAGTATTAAGAAGGCTTGGTACATTGCTTAGTCTTAAAACAAATTTTAGAGAAATCGATATAATAGGCAGATACGGCGGGGAAGAGTTTATCGTGTTATTACCTGAAACTAAAGCTAAAGATGCTAAAAAGCCTGCAAAACGTTTGAGTGACAGCCTGAAAGCGATTCAGTTTAATTTTAATAAACAGATATTCAGTGTGACAATAAGTATAGGTATATCCGATTTTAGAATTACCGATACAACAAGTGATGATATTATCCAGAGAGCCGATAAGGCATTATACTATGCCAAGAATAACGGCAGGGATATGATCGTTGTTTATGAAGAAGTTTTTAAAGATTGAGTATAATAAAATATGATGTTTTTTTGTCTTATCCGATAACTTTTCTCACTTCCTGCCTTACTAGTCTCTGGATAATGTCTTTTGCCTTAATTTGAGGATTTAAAAGAATCAGTCTATGTGCCCAGACTTCTTCAGCCAGATCGATTAAATCCTGATCATCAGCATAATCTCTGTCATTAAGGTATGCATTGGCACGCAACATATCTTTCATCATCAATGCAGCTCTGGTCGATAAGCCTAATCGGATATCTTTATTAACTCTGGTTTGGTTACATACATTGGTTATGATCTTTAATAGTTTACTATTTACTTCAATTTTTTTTATTGCTTCTCTGATTTTAATTATTGTTTTTGAATTTATTTTTGGATGTAAATTAACAAGCCTATCTTCGGATTTGCCTTTTTCTAGTATTTCAAGCTCATGAGCGCTGTCAGGATAGCCTATTTCAAGACAACAGGTAAACCTGTCAAGCTGTGCGGCTGGAAGGGGATAGGTTCCTTCTGTTTCAACAGGGTTTTGAGTGGCAATTACAAAAAAAATGTCTGACAATTGGTATGTTTTATTGCCAATTGTTACTTCTTTTTCAGCCATTGCCTGCAAAAGGGCAGATTGTACCTTTGGTGTAGTCCTGTTTAACTCATCGGCGAGTAAAATTTCGGTGAATATAGGTCCAGGTTTGAATACAAATTTATTCTTAATATTGTCATAAATGTCGATGCCGGTGATATCATAGGGCAATAGATCGGGAGTTCCCTGAATTCTTGAGAATTTTATTGGTTCTTTATTGCTATCATCACAGGATATTGATTTAGCCAGAGCCTTTGCGATAATTGTTTTACCTACGCCGGGCATATCTTCAAGGAGAATATTGCCTCCTACTAACAAAGCTGCAGTAATTTTATATACTTTTTTTTCTTTACCTATCAAAATAGTATTTAATTGATCTATCAAGTCCTTTAAGCTTTTATCCATTTGATTCCTCATTCTGTGATTATTAAGCGTATATTTTTTTGATTATTATATACTTTCTTTTAGATATTAACAGAATTTTAATAAAAATATCTTATGACTGTTTATAATAATCAATTTGTAAATTTAATCAATGTTTTTTTATACTTTTTTTAAAAAAGGAATTTGCAATTTTGAAAAAAAAAGGTATAACTGATACTTCTAAAAAAATCATTTTAGAAACTCAATAGCTTTAATAGGAGTTAAAATATGGGTAAAAAATATGTTTACTTTTTCGGTAATGGCAAAGCTGAAGGTAAAAAAGAGATGAAGAATGAACTGGGTGGCAAGGGTGCAAATCTTGCTGAGATGACAAATCTTGGTATCCCGGTTCCTCCTGGTTTTACTATATCAGCTAAAGTTTGCGACCTCTATTATAAAAACAAAAAGCAGTATCCTGCTGGTTTAAAAGAAGAGGTTGAATTGAATTTAAAAAAGGTAGAGCAGGCTACCGGAATGATTTTCGGTAATCCTGAAAATCCTCTTTTGTTCTCGGTAAGAAGTGGTGCTGCTGCAAGTATGCCTGGTATGATGGATACAATCTTAAATCTGGGCATGAATGACAAAGTTGTTGAAGGTCTTGCTAAAAAGACCAATAATCCGAGATTTGCTTGGGATTCATACAGAAGATTCATTCAAATGTTCAGCTCTGTTGCTATGGGGCTTGAACATGATGATTTTGAACATCTTCTTGAAGCTGCCAAAAAGAAGAAAAAAGTCGTTAATGATACAGACTTAAATGCTGATGATTTAAAGAATTTGGTTGGTGAATACAAAAAGGTTTATAAAAAATTAAAGGGTTCGACTTTCCCTGAAGATCCAATGGCTCAATTATGGCATGCGATCGACGCAGTATTTGGTTCATGGATGAATGAAAGAGCCATCGCTTACAGAGAGATCCATGATATCAAGGGCTTGCTTGGTACAGCTGTTAACGTACAGACAATGGTTTTTGGTAATATGGGCGAAAACTCTGCTACTGGTGTTTGTTTCAGTAGAAACCCTGCAAACGGAGACAACCAATTTTATGGCGAGTATTTAATAAATGCACAAGGCGAAGATGTTGTTGCAGGTATCAGGACTCCTCAAAAGATGAGTTTGTGGGAATCACAACAATGGGCAAAAGATAATGGTATTTCTGAAAAAGAAAGAAAAGAGAAATATCCATCTCTGGAAGAAAAAATGCCTGATTGCTATGCTCAATTGTTAAAAAACAGGGAAAAACTTGAAAAACATTATAGAGACATGCAGGATATGGAGTTTACGATTCAGGAAGGAAAACTCTATATGCTTCAAACAAGAAACGGTAAGAGAACAGGTGCTGCTGCAGTAAAAATTGCAGTTGATATGGTTGAAGAAAGAATGATTGATAAAGCAACTGCTATTATGAGAGTAGAGCCTAATCAATTAGATCAATTACTTCATCCTTCATTTAGACCTGGTCAAAAACGAACCGTTTTAGCAAAAGGTTTGAATGCTTCTCCAGGTGCTGCTGTGGGTAAAGCTGTATTTACTGCTTTAGAAGCAGAGCAGATGGGGGCAAAAGGCGAGAAAGTTATATTAGTTAGAATTGAGACATCTCCTGAAGATATTAAAGGTATGAATGCCGCTGTGGGTATCTTAACAGCAAGAGGTGGTGCTACAAGCCATGCTGCTGTTGTTGCAAGACAGATGGGTAAACCTTGCGTTGCAGGATGCGGTACCTTGCATATAGATTATGCTAAAAAACAAATGAAAACCAAAAGCGGCGTAATAATCAAGCATGGTGACTGGTTTTCAATCGATGGTACAACAGGCGAAGTTATTAAAGAAAAACTTGAGACCGAAGATCCTCAATTATCAGGATTTTTTGGCAAATTCATGAGCTGGGTTGAAGAATTTTCAAAAATGAAAGTTAGAGCTAATGCAGATAAACCTAAAGAAGCAAAACTTGCAAGGGAATTAGGCGCTGTTGGTATAGGTCTTTGCCGAACAGAACACATGTTCTTCGAAGGTGATAGAATACTCTCAATGAGGAAGATGATCGTTGCAGAAAACGAGGAAGCAAGAAGAAAAGCTTTAAAAGAATTAGAGCCAATGCAGAAGAAAGATTTCATAGGAATATTCAAGGAAATGGCAGGTTGTCCTGTAATCATAAGATTGCTTGATCCGCCATTGCATGAATTTTTGCCTCATGAAGACAAAGAGCAAAAACAGCTTGCATCTTCTTTAAAAGTTGATGTAAAAGTTATTAAACAAAAGGTTGCTGAGTTACATGAATTTAACCCAATGTTAGGTTTTAGAGGTTGCAGATTGACAATCGTTTATCCTGAAATCGCTGAAATGCAGATCAATGCAATAGTTGATGCAGCAATAACTGTTAAAAAACAGGGTGTAGATGTAATTCCAGAGATCATGTTCCCATTGGTAGGCAAAATCAATGAATTAAAAATTTTAGTTGATAAAGCTAAAGCTATGATAGAAAAAAAGGTTGCCCAAGCAGGTGTTGATGTTAAGATCATGCTTGGTACAATGATAGAAGTGCCAAGAGCTGCTATTACAGCAGATGAAATAGCCAGTGTTGCAGAATTCTTCTCGTTTGGTACAAATGATCTTACTCAGATGACTTGTGGTTTCTCAAGAGATGACGCTGGTAGTTTCTTAAAAGATTATGTAGCAAAAGGTATTTATGAAAAAGATCCATTCCAGGTTTTAGATCAGGAAGGTGTTGGTAAATTAATGGATATGGCTATCAAACTTGGTAGAAGCGTTAATAAAAATCTTGAAATTGGTATCTGCGGTGAACATGGTGGTGAGCCTCATACAGTTAAATTCTGTGCTAAAATTGGCATGAATTATGTTTCTTGTTCTCCTTTTAGAGTACCGATTGCTAGATTAGCTAGTGCTCAGTATGAGATTGAGAAGGCAAGAAAAAAGAAATTTTTTTAAAATTTATTAAATATTGTTTACATTGTGTCGAATTTTATTTATAATTTAAATAAAATTTAAAATGAGGTAATATTTTATGAGTCAGGATACTGTAGTTATTAAGGATTCATTAAAAATGCAGGTTGAAAAAGATTCCAGTGACTCAAGCTTAACAACGTTGAGCCTAAAAGGATTTTTGGATACTTATAACTCGGCTGATTTTCAAAGAGAAGTTAATAAGCTCATTGAAAGTGGATTTATAAAGATTCTTTTTAATTGCAGTGAATTAAATTATGTTTCATCTACTGGTATTGGCGCATTTACCTCGTTTTTAAAATCTGTAAAACAAAAAAACGGCAATATTGTGCTTGCTTTTTTACAGCCTAAGGTATATGAGGTGTTTCAGCTTCTGGGATTTTCAAAATTTTTTAATATTACTTCAAGTATTGATGAAGCTAAAGCGATTCTTGCAGGATCTCAGGTTGATGCTCAGTCTCAGGAAACAAAAGTTATTTTTCCTAAGATATTTAAATGCCCAATCTGTAAGAAGCCTCTTAAAGCAAGTAAAGCCGGTAAATTTAGATGTTCGGAATGTAAGACAATATTGAATATCGATGATGAAGGAAAAGTATATTTAGGTTAGTAAATTTTTATTATTATAAATTAAGGACTTCCTGATTTTAAGGGGAGTCCTTTTTTATTAACCCGTGCTTAAGTTTTTTATCACCATTTGTTCGAAAAGTTCATTATTTTATGCTTTATTTTTATAATTTATACTTATAAAAGTATAAATTATAACTTTAAAATTCGATAATTTTAAATTAGATTGACATAATTTTAAAAAATGCTTATGATTGAAGAGTATCAAACTATAATAGCATTTCAGGAGTATTATGATGAGTGATAGTGCTGAAAGATTGGAAAAAAAAGCCAAAGAGATATTTGACGACCTGTATGAAAAATTTGATAAGAGAGTTAAAGATCTTTCAAATCAATTTAAGGATAATATCATTCCTGAAACTGAAGAAAAATTAAGAAAAAATGTTTTTAAAAGTGTTTTTATAAGTTTTGGCATTGGATTTATAGTTGGAATATTAGTAGTAGTTTTTGGATTTAACGGTGGCAAGAAAAGGTAAAAATAATACAACCGAAAATATAGATAACTCTTCATTTGATACCAGTTTTATAAAGAAACTTTTGGTGCCTTTAAAAGTCTTAATAAGAATTCATGTAAAAATAGCTACCGATGAATTAAAAAAAGATATTGCAAGGCTGGTTGGCGGATTACGAAATATATTTATGGGGTTATTTTTCATATTGTTTTTCTGGGCATTACTTAATGTTGCTGCAATATTTTATTTAAAAGATTTATTAAATTTTGACAAATTTTTATATTCGATATTGATAGTTGCTGGAATTAATTTTATCTTTGGTTTATTATTATTTACAGGAGCGATTTTAAAATTTAGAAAACCTTTTTTAAAGGATACCACTAAATTGATTAAAGATAGTATAAATGATATAAAGAAGGGAAAGGATTAATTATGTTGTATAATAGCACTCTGATTAAGAAAACAGAAATCAAAATTAAGATATTTGAACCATTGTCTAACCGTCACTGGCTTGAAGAAAAGGTCAACGCCTGGTTGAAAGAAAATAATGTTGAAGTAATTCAAATTAATATGGCATATTCTGATGACAAGTATATTCTTACTATGCTATATAAAGAATGTCATGAATAATCTTTTATAATTAAAAGCATAAAAAAATGAAAATCATTAAAAAACCTTTAGATGCCGGTTTTATCAAAGACTGGATTAATAGAGGGTTTAATCCTATTGTTTTGTCTATTATAAACAGAAGAGGATGGGATGGAGAAGAGGATTTACTGAATGTATTTTTACCTCTTCTTGAAAATATTCCATCACCTTTTTTATATAGGGATATTGTCAAAGTCTTCCAGAGAATAGATGCCGCAATAAATAAAAAAGAAAAAATATTGATATTCGGTGATATAGATGTTGATGGTGTTACATCGACTGCCATGCTGTATGATTTTTTAAAAAATCAGGATGCAGATGTAAGTTGGGATATACCGGTAGGCGATGATCCTTATGGATTGAATTTTAAAACTATAGAAAGCTGGATCGGTAAGTATTCCTTATGCATAACAGTAGATTGCGGTATTACAAATGTTGCAGAGATCAAATTCTTAAAAGATCATAATATTGATACCATTGTAATTGATCATCATGCGATGCCTTGCCAGAAACTTGACGCTTTTGCGGTGATAAATCCCAAGAATGAAGAAAATATTGATTTTGATAATATCGCTGCATGTGGAGTGACATTCATCTTTATTTTTGGATATTATTTTTATAAAGGCAGTTTTTTTAATAAAGATATAGCACTGGTATTTAAAGATCATGATGCTTATAATGTTTTTATTTATAATAATATGATATTTAGGCATTCATTTGTATTAAAAGATTATACCATGCTGGATGAATATGATGATGTTTTTTATTATTCGGATTCTTCTTATGATGAAGGCGTGCCTTCTGGCAAGAAAAAAGTAAAGCGTTTAAAAAGTGCTGTTGAAATATATGATAGCAGGATACTGTACAATATAAATAATGTAAAAATCAGAAGCCGAATTTCTTTAATAAATTATATTTTCAATAATATAAAAGAATTTGATTATTTAAAAGATAAATATTTGCCATTGGTGCTTCTGGGGACTATTGCTGATATTATGCCGTTGACAGGAGTAAACAGGATTTTTACTGGTATTGGATTTAATTTACTGAAGACAAAAAATATAGAGAGTTTAAAAATTTTATTTAATGAACTTGGCATAGAACCATCTAATCTTACGACAAAGGATTTAAGTTGGGTAATATGTCCTCTTTTAAATGCACCTGGCAGGATGGGAAATGCTAGAGGGGTTGTTGAGTTTTTGATAAATAATCCTGTGGATGAGACGATTAAAGAGATGATAAAGATTAATAAGGATAGGAAAACCAACGGAGAGAAGGCTTATAAGTTGTTTTTGAATAAAATCGATGAAAATAAAAAGGATTATAATGATAGTTTGTTGTTTTTTTATAGTGATGATATTCAAAAAGGAATTACGGGGTTGACTGCAACCAAATTATCAAAATACTCTAAATGCCCCACAATTGTCGCCGCAAAAGATGGCGAGTTTTATACCGGATCAATCAGGGGAGAGACAGAACATCATTTGGTTGAATTTCTTGAAAAATGCTCTGATCTTCTTGACCAATTTGGAGGTCATAAGAATGCTGCTGGCTTCAGGCTCCATTGTGATAAACTTGATGATTTTAAAAAATATTTGATGAATAACTCTGTTATTTTTAAAGATCTTGATAAAGAACATTCAATTACAATTGATGCCGAGATCCCAGCAAAATATCTTAATAACAATCTTGCCGAAATTATAAAAATTTTTGAGCCATTCGGAGAAAAAAATCCTAATCCGATTTTTTATACTCCTGACATTGAAATAAAAAATTATTTCTGGCTGGGCAAGGAGAAAAAGCATTTGAAACTTATCATTGAAACTCCTTATAAAGTCATGACGGCAATTTTATGGGACAGGGGAGAATGGTTTGTAAATTTATATATGGATTATGAAAAATACGATATAATATATCAGATCGAGCAATCCAGATATAATTCGGTTATAAGTACACAACTTATTATTCTGGATATTATAGAGTCAAAGAGGCAGTAATATGGAATTGGGCTATATTTTCACAGATTTTCCTTTAAGGACAAAAAACTCAGGTATTCAGTATTTAAAAACTTCAACTTTTGTTGTAATAGATAAAAATTATGGTGCTATGCTTTTTGATACTGGTAGTCCTTATGACCAAAAAACTCTGATAGAGTCATTGAAGGATATGTATAATCTTGCCCCAGATGATATTAATTGGATCTTTATCACTCATATTCATCCCGATCATATTGGCGGAAATAGTTTGTTCAGGAAGGCAAAGCTTGTCTTGTCCAGAAACGATTATGAATTTGGCAAAAAGATTGCCGATGTTGTATTTAATAAGGGGAATCTGTTGAAATATCTTCATGAAAATTGTCCAGGGTATATTAAAACATTTGGTGATTTTGAAGCCGAAAATATGAAAAGATATATAAATGATAATTGGTCTGACGAAAAGTTAGGTCTTACTTTAGATCCCCTGTTTATCGAAGATAATCCCAAAATCCCTGAATTCATAAAAATATTGCCGAGTTACGGACATACATTTTATCATTATTCGTATCTTATTAATAATCCTGATCTTAATATTATTGTATCTGGTGATGCTTTAAGCATGAGAATGATTTTAAGGGATGAACATGAAGAAAGGTATAGCGAGCCACACATGGATTTTGATAAATATTTTAATACACTAAATGAATTGTCAAAATTTGACGGCCTTTTAGCACCAGGGCATGACAGACCTTTTTTTTCTCGAACGCTTAAAGCTATAAGGAAGAGTCATTTTAAATTGAAGGATGCTGTAAGATACAAGGTAGAGCAAGAGCTGTACAAATAAAATAGTCGAATTGCTATTATAAATGAAGGTGATAAAATACCATCATAATAAAATAATAATTGAAATACTTAATCAGGCATAAATCTCTTATAAGCATTGACCAGTTAATACAGTTTTGATATAAGGTTTATATATTCTAATAATATTGCGAGTTGTTGTGATGATTTATAATAATCCATTAAAAGCATATATCGATTTAAAGGCTTTTAAGCATAATATAGATATAGTAAAACAAAAATTCCCATCATCAAAAATCATTCTCCCTGTTAAAGCGAATGCCTATGGGCATGGTGATTTAATAATTGCCCGGGAGGCACAAAAAATTAAAATAGATTATCTTGGTATTGCAAGGGTTTACGAAGGTATAAATTTAAGAAAGAATAAAATCACTTTGCCAATTATAAATCTTGGAGTCGAGCTTGATTCAAATGTCAATCTTGCACTGGCAAATAATATTGAACTTAGCGTTAGTTGCATGTATCATGTAAAAGAAATCGAGAAGTATTCTAGTAAAAACAATAAAATACCGGTTCATTTAAAAATCGATACAGGCATGAGAAGGCTTGGATGCAATTTTGAAGAATGCCTTGAGCTTGCCAAATATATTAATGATTCTAAAAAAATAAAACTAAAAAGTGTTTATACACATTTTGCAAGAAGCGATGAAGAAAAAAAAACCACTGCGTTTCAGACAGAAATGTTTATAAGATTCATAAAGTTGTTGACTGATAATAAAATTATTCCTGATTTTTATCATTGCTATAACTCTGGTGCCATATTAAATCCGCCTGATATAAAGCTGGATGAAAAATGGGCTGTAAGACCTGGCATAATGTCATATGGATATTCTCCTATTAAGGGCAGAAATTTTGGTTTAAAACCTGTAATGACTCTAAAATCAAAGGTGCTTAATATTAAATCTGTACCTAAAGGCTCAGGAGTGAGCTATGGACATATTTATAAGACAAAAAAAGATACTTATCTTGCAACGATTGCTTTAGGATATGGAGATGGTTTTTCACGATCACTGTCTAATAAATTTAAAGTGACGATTAATGATAAAAATTATCCTCAGGTTGGTAGGATCAGTATGGACCTTACCGTTATCGAAGTCGATGATAAAGTTAAAATCGGTGATGAGGTAATAATCTTTGGAGACAAATCCGTATGTGCCTGTGATGCAAATGATCTTGCTCGGATGATTAAAACGATAAGTTATGAGATTACTACTTCATTGACGGGAAGGGTGGAGCGGATAGCTGTAAAAGGATAGTCTTTTATGGAAAAAATAAAATTCGGCCGGACAAATTTAATGGTTTCAAAAAGCGGATTCGGGGCAATACCTATCCAAAGAATAAGCTTTGATGAATCAAAAAAGCTTTTGCTTAAAGCGTTTGATAACGGTATTAATTTTTATGATACGGCAAGGATGTATACTGATAGCGAGGAAAAAATAGGTTATGCGATGTCTCAATTAAGAAAAGATATTGTCATAGCTACCAAGAGCCTTGGCGAGGACAGTAAAAATGTCATGTCGGATCTTGAAACGAGCCTTAAAAACCTTAAAACTGATTATATCGATATTTATCAATTGCACAACCCTAAGAATCTTCCCGATCCCGATGATAAAAACGGTTCGTATGCTGCATTGCTTAAAGCAAAACAAAAAGGCATGATACGTTTTATTGGTATAACAAACCACAGGCTTGATGTAGCGATTAAAGCTGTAGAATCCGGCTTGTATGATAGTATACAGTATCCGATTAATTATTTATCAACCGACGATGAGTTAAAATTAATTGATCTGTGCAGGGATAAGAATATAGGTTTGATAGCGATGAAGGCGTTATCTGGAGGATTGATTGATAATGCAAAAACAGCTTTTGTTTTTTTGAGGCAATATGATAATGTTGTGCCAATCTGGGGGATACAACGCGAAATTGAGCTTGATGAAATTTTATCCTATGAGATTAATCCACCTTTGTTTGATGAAGAGTGCAAAAAAATAATTAAAAAAGATAGAGAAGAGTTAAGCGGGACGTTTTGCAGGGCTTGCGGTTACTGTCTGCCATGCCCGGTGAATATACCGATACCTATGGCGGCACGTATGTCCCTCCTGTTACGAAGGATGCCGTATCAGCAGTTTTTAAAGGATGAGTGGAAAAAACAGATGCAATTGATAAATGAATGCACAAACTGTAATCATTGCAAAGACAATTGCCCGTACAATCTCGATACTCCCAATCTTTTAAAATACATGCTGAAAGATTATGAAGAATTTTATAAGGCACATGGATAAAATTTTAGAAATTTTAAACGCTAAATAATCATTCTTATTGCATCATAGATAAATTTTCCGCCAAAAAACAACAGGAGCACTCCACATACTGCAAAAATAATTTTCTGGAAAATATTTCCGAAGAACTTGCCGCCTTTATACGATAAGAATGACAGGATATCAAGCCAGACGGCATCGCACGACAGATGAAGAATTATAAACAAAATTAATGTAACTAACCCAAAGTTATATGCTTTAAATATGAGGATATTCCCTATCGTAATCCACCATAATAAAAAGGGGGGATTGCCGGCGCTTAAAATTATTCCTGAAATTATCGGTGAAGCATTGCCTGTTTCTGTTTTTTCACTATCTATGTTTTTGATACTTTTTAGCATATTAATTGCAGTAAAAGTGAGGAATATTCCTCCGATTATACTAATCAATATTTTTATGATCAAGTATTGAAATAAATATCCAAAACCAAAAAATATCAAAAATATAAGCGGTATTTCTATTATTCCGTGACCAAGCGCCATCAATAATCCTGAATGCGGCATTTTACTGCCTTTGCCTATTGCAATAGCAGTCATTGGTCCCGGTAGCATTACTCCAGTCAGTGAAATTATTATTATTTGAAGGATAAAACCTGCTAATTTCATAAATCAACCTGCGATTTCTATCATCTTTTGGAGAGATTTTTTTGCATTTTCTTTAAATGTTTCATCAACCGTTACTTCATATTTTGAACTTATCTTTTTATCAAAATTTTTTACTGCTTTAAGCGTATCGTAGAGTTTTTGCAGGGTGATTTTTACCATGTTGACACATTTAGATTCTCTTATGGCAATTATTGTTTTATCAGGATTTTCCTTTGCTATTCGATCAACGAAAGTTGTTTCGGTACCGATGCCCCATATTGACCCTGTAGGAGAATCCTTAACTACTTTATAAATTTTTTCTGTAGAGCCCGTCATATCGGCACTATTTGCCACTTCTTCACTGCATTCAGGATGAACTATTATTTTTATTGATGGATATTTTTCCTTTAGATGAATAATATCACTTTGAGAAAATTTTTTATGTACAGGGCAGTATCCGTCCCATAAAAATATTTTTGCATTTTTAATATCACCATTTATATCATTATTTAAATTGCGCTTAACTTTAATGATTTCTTCATCCTTTATGCCCATGCTTTTTGCTGTATTTATACCAAGATAATAATCCGGAAAAAATAAAATAGGTTGTCCTTTACCGAAATAATAGTCTAGTATTTTTGCAGCATTACTTGATGTACAGACACTACCGTTATGTTCACCGCAGAAACTTTTTAGATCAGCATAGGAATTCATGTAAACAACAGGAGCAATTGGTTTACTAGATAATTCTGTTAAATGATTATACGTTTTTGAGATTGTATCCATATCAGCCATGCAAGCCATGGGACAGCCTGCCAATTTATCCGGTATTAAAACGATCTGTTCGTTTGAGCATAATATTCTTGCAGTTTCAGCCATAAACAATACACCGCAAAATATAATAAATTTATTTTTAACTTTTGAGCATTCGACGGCAAGCTTGTATGAATCACCGATGAAATCTCCAAATTTTACTATGTCATAATCCTGATAATGATGTGCCGGGATTACTATTTGATCTTTTAGTTCATTCTTAAGTTTAGTAATGTTTTCTATTAGTTCTTCTCTGTTCATAATTATTCTTCCTTTTTTAATGAAAAATCAAATGCTCTTATTGTGTGAGTAAGCTCACCTATCGAAACATAATCGGCTCCTGTTTCTTTTAGTGTTTTTATTCTTTCTAAAGTAACGTTGCCCGATATTTCAACTTCGGTTCTTTTATTTATCAGTTTGACGGCTTCTAGTATAAGTTTATCATTCATATTGTCCAGCATGATCCTGTCGACATTGCATGATAGCGCTTCCTCGACTTCTTTTAAATTACGTGTTTCGGTTTCGATTTTATATTTGTTTTTCCATTTTTTTCTGATTTTATTGACGGCATTTGTGATGCTGCCTGATGCATCTATATGATTGTCTTTTATGAGTACCATATCATAAAGTCCGATTCTGTGGTTTGTGCCGCCTCCGCAGAATACTGCATATTTTTGAAGCATTCTTAACCCTGGTATAGTTTTGCGTGTATCGAGTATTTTAATTTTGCCTTCGGCTGCCTGTACAAAACTATTGACTTTTGTCGCTATACCGCTTAAATGAGATATAATATTTAAGGCTGTGCGCTCAGCTTTAAGAATACTTAAAATTTTTCCTTCAACTCTTGCAACTATATCCATTTTATTCAATCGATCTGTGTCATTAAAATAAAATGTCACTTTGCATTTTTTATCAATCTGTCTGAAAACTTCAATAAAAATTTCTTTACCACAGAGGATACCGGTATCTTTTGATAACAGCTTGAATATTCCAACTTCATTTTTGAATAAAGGTTTACTTGTTACATCTCCTGTATGACGTAAATCTTCAAGTAAGGCTGATTTTATTAATTTAGAATAATATTCTTTTTTTAGTTTCATGATGTTTTTATACACAACAAATCAAATTATAGCAATATAATTTAAAAATAATTTAAGAAGAATGCTTTTTAAATAAACTGCCTATTTTACAGAATGAATTTACAATGCAGGTTATTAAGCTGGTTAAAATAAAAGCAATTCCAAGAAGGAAAAAGCTTGTATTATCAATGAATGAATTTTTATTTTTTTTCATATTTATTAAAACGAATCTATAGATGCGCCTGTGTTTTTTTAAAATTTTATGATTTGCTTTATATCAAATTAGCATAATATAATCAATAAAAAAATCTAAATCATATCGATTATTTTTATTAGGTTAGACTTTTGTCTTTTATATAAAATTATTCAAAATTTCCTTTATCTCGGTTTTTTCTATGGGTTTTTCCAGTATCCTATAATTATGTTGAGGTATTATATTTTTTACTGTTAAATGAAAATTTTTTGATCCTCCTACAGCCGAGATAAAAAGTATACGTACAGATTTATCCTTTTTATAAAGCTCCTCGGCTGCTTCGATACCGGACATTAAAGGCATCGTATTATCAAGCGTAATTAAATCAGGTTTTAATTTAAAATATGCTTCGATCCCTTCCTTGCCGTCTTTTGCAAAACCTACAACTTTAAACCCTAGTTCTGTGAAATATGATCCAAGATAGTAATGTACATATAATGAATCATCTACTATAAGTACTTTTTTCCCATCATTGTTATTGTTTAATATCAAATCGAGTTTTTCTTTGATATTATTCATATTTTGATGGCGTAACAAACTCGTGACCTCTCATACATCAAAGCCATTATAGT
>CAZHHK010000078.1:0-15476 GCA_964531405.1 uncultured Spirochaetales bacterium
TCGTCATGAGGGCTTTTTTATTTGAACTCCGTATTACTCATACCATCTCCTTATTAAAAATTTCTCAAGGGATTATAAAATATATAAAAAAAGCCAAAGCGATCAAAATATTTATTTAGCGAATCTTTGTAACACCATGACTATTCTTTCAAGTACTTTCTTGCGATCCAGAGGTTTGATAATATAATTTTTAGCACCAAGAAGAAGAGATTTTTTTACTAATTCCTGCTTACCTAGAGCACTAATCATGATGACCTTTGCTTCTTTATCAAACTCAATTATTTTTTCCAGTGAGGTTATCCCGTCCATTTTGGGCATTGTAATATCCATAGTAACAAGGTCTATACCCGGATGATGTTCCTTATATTTCTCGATTGCTTCTTCTCCATCGCTTGCAGTGTCGATTACATTAAACTGCTCCGATTGAAGGATTTGTGATAATTGCTTTTTTACAAAAATGGAATCATCAACAATCAATACATTGTAGGGGGTTCCATCCGGTTTTAAACCATCCGCCGGCTTTGCATTTAAATTAGGAAAATCTGCATTTGATTTCATAATAACATCCCTATTTTTAATAAAATGATAATTTTGCTTTTTTAAAAAGTCAAGATTAATTCTTTAAAAATAAAATTTAAAAAATTTCTTGCAACTTTTTATAATTATAGCAAATTTATTTATAAATTTGCTAGTTATTTTAATTATTTTTTAAAAAATCAAATTTTTAAAGTCCTCATCGAATTTAAAATCGCCATAATTGAAACACCCACATCTGCAAAAACTGCTTCCCACATTCCGGCTAATCCAAACGATCCTAGAAAGACAAACAATAATTTAATGCTTAATGCAAAAATTATGTTTTGATAAACGATTTTTTTTGTTTTTAAAGAAATTTTTAAAGCTTCGGTAACTTTAGCAATTGAATCACTAAGTAAAACAATATCAGCTGCTTCGATTGCCGCATCGGTGCCGGTTTCCCCCATAGCAAGACCCACATCAGATAACGCAAGTACTGGAGCATCGTTTGTACCATCGCCTATAAAAGCAATCTTGTGATTTTTATCTTTTGTTTTTAAAATTTCTTCCATTCTGATTACTTTCCCTTCAGGAAGAAGATCAGCAAAATATTCATCGATGTGAATTTTGTCAATAATTTCTTTAGCTGCACATTCGCTGTCGCCTGTGAGCATAACGGTTTTCTTTATACCAAGCTTCTTTAAATCGGCAATAGCTTTTCTTGAGTCATCTTTTAATTCATCACTTATAATTATATATCCTGCATATTTACCATCTACAACCACGTTAATAACAGTGCCTTCTGTTATGCACTCTGAATGATAAATATTCTCATCATGTAACAGTCTGTCATTACCCACAAGCACCTGTTTACCGTTAATCTCAGCTTTTATTCCTGCCCCAGGTATTTCCCTGTAATACCTTATTGTTGAAACATCAATCTGTTTACCATAAGATTCCCTGATCGACAAACCAATAGGATGATTGGAATAATACTCGGCTTCAGCTGCATTCTCCAGCAACAGCTCTTTTGTAAAGCCGTTATAGGGGACAATACTTGTTACCTTGAATACTCCTTTGGTCAATGTGCCGGTTTTATCAAAGACAACTGTCTTTACCTTTGTCAGAGTATCGATATAATTTGAGCCTTTTATCAGTATGCCTCTTTTTGATGCACAACCTATCCCGCCAAAATAACCAAGCGGAATGCTTATAACAAGAGCACAGGGACATGAAATTACAAGTATTACCAAAGCTCTATAAAACCATTGACCAAACGTTGAGTTATGTAAAAACACCGGCGGTATTATAGCAATTAATCCGGCTATAAATATAATGACTGGCGTATAATATTTTGCAAAAGTTGTAATAAACTTTTCTGTTTTTGCTTTTTTATGAGATGCATTTTCTATAAGGCTTAATATTTTGCTTATTGATGATTCTGTAAACAATTTTGTGGTTTTTACCGTAATAGCATTGTTTTTATTAATCATACCTGAGAGCACTTCATCATTGATATTAACCAGTCTGGGGACAGACTCTCCTGTTAATGTCGATGTGTCAAGCTGAGTACTGCCATTAATTATTATTCCATCAATAGGGATTCTTTCACCGGGTTTTACAAGAATTAAATCATCGATTCTTACTTCTTCAGGTGAAACTTTTTTTATTCCCTCATCTGTTATGAGATTAGCATAATCGGGTTTTAAACCGATAAGCGATTTTATGGATTTTCTTGATTTATCAAGAGACAATTCCTGAAGCAATTCTCCAATTTTATAAAAAAGCATGACGCCAGCTGCTTCGGTTTTAGCATTTATTAAGAATGCACCAATTGTTGAAACAGTCATAAGGAAATTTTCATTAAAAAAATTACCTTTAATAATATTTCTAATAGCATTATAAATTACTTTCCATCCGGATAAAACATAAGCGGCAATTAATAATAAATATTCCAGCCAGATGTTAGGTAAAAAAATCGCCTTGCTTTCATTTAATATTCCAGCCAATAGCAGTAAAAAAGATAAACCTATTACTAAAAGTTCATATTTAACATTTATTTTTTTATCCAGTTTTGATTCGCCTTTGCTTACCTTTATGTCTGGCTCTATTTTATTGATGGCTTTTATAACCTTAGGCATATTATCTGTATCTATAAACATCGATAGAGTTGCAAAATCAATCGATACAGAATTAACGTAATCTTTTGCTTTAAGAATGTTTTCTATTTTTAAGGCACAATTTGCACAATCTAAATTTTCAAGTTTGTATTTTTCCAAAATAATTCTCCATCTATCATATTTTGTTTTCTTTTACATGCTCTGTCCCTATGTTGAAGATATCCTTTATGTGGTTATCCTGTAGGGAATAATAAACAACCTTGCCGTCTTTACGGTATTTAACAAGATATTCCTGCTTTAATATTTTAAGCTGATGTGATATTGCAGATTGATTCATACCGAGCATCGATGCAATATCACAGACACACATCTCTGAGAGGGACAGAGCCGATAATATTTTTAACCTTGTTTCATCTCCGAAAACCTTAAAAAAATTAACAAGCCGCATCATAAGATTATTATCAGGCAGTTCTTTTTTTACCTTGTCGATTATTTCTTTATGAATAAACAGAGTCTTGCAGGTTTCGATATCACTCATCATTAACTCCTTATATATATGAACATGTGTTCATATATATGTATATATCGTTATACAAAATTAGTCAATATGTTAAAAAAAAATTTAATTTTGAGGGATAGAGCTTGAATTTTGAGTAATTTTAAAAAATTTACTAAAAATAAATCGATTTTTTATAGATTACGCATTAAGATTGACTTTACGATTCCTTCTATATGAAAAGTTGCCGGATCTGCATAAAATGGCTTATACTCAGGATTAAACGACCTTAGAATCACAGAATCATTTTCTTTAACGATTTGCTTCACCAAAGCCACTCCCTTATTCACACAGACTACAACCGAGTTATTATCTGCATAATTGCTTTTTACGGCAATAATCAGATCACCATTGTTAATCTTTGGAACCATTGAATCGCCGTTTGCTTTAACAAGAAATGCATTATCAAGAGAAAAATCTAGCATCTTTGAAGATACGGGTATCTTGTCAATAGGATCACCATCGAGTATTCTGCCAGATGGACCGCACTCAGCAAGCCCATATAAATTTAAATAAATTATCAAATTTTCTTCGGCATCAACAACCTGATAGTCCTGAGGGTTGTTAGGATTTCTCTTAAGCAATCCTTTTTTTTCCAATTGTTGCAGGTGATGAAAAACAACACTTGTTGATGATAAATTTAGTCTATCCTGAAGATCCCTTATTGTTAATGGCTCATTATTATTGTTTTTTAAAAGTTCAAGAAGTTGTTTTTGGGTTGGATGAATCTTTTTCAAAAAAAAATCCTTAAAATTTTAAAATTTTTTGTAAAAAACTATTGACAATGTTCTAATTTTGTTCTATTCTAGAATAAAATTAGAACATTGTCAAGCTAATATTTAATAAAAAAACTTCCGGTGATAGTATCTCTCCCCCCAATTATTTTTACCGGAAGCTTTTTTTATAATTCTACAAACTTATAATTTACCTAATATAATCATTTGGACGATATTAATATATCTATGATTGAATATATCATTAAAAATAATATTGATGACAGAATTCTTAAAAAAGCAAAAGACATTCTTGAAGCCGGAGGAATCGTAGCTTATCCTACGGATACAAGCTGGGGTATTGGCTGCAGCGTTCAATCAAAAAAAGGTATCGAGAAACTGAGAAAATTAAAAGGAAATTTTCAAAATTATACATTGACTATGATTTGTAGTAAAATCTCCCAGATTAATGAAGTCGCTGAACTTAATGATTTTGCATTTAAGATTATAAAAAAGTATACTCCCGGACCTTATGTTTTTGTCTTAAAAGCTTTGAATAATATTGAAAAAAAAGTAAATATGAAAAGAATAGAAATAGGCGTACGAATTCCAGCAAATCCTGTATCCATAAAGATTATTGAAGTGCTAGGGTCTCCATTATTCTCAATAACAGCATCAAAGATAATGACAAATACCGATTGGTGGGACAATGCCTATGCAGAAGAAAACCTATTTGAATGCGGATGGGAGCTTGAGGAAATAAAAGAAATAGATTTGATCCTTGATACAGGCGAAGCACTCCCAAAAGTATTATCATCTGTTATCGATATGACAGAGGATGAAATACAAATCATCAGATATGGCATTGGATTAATTTAAAACTAATTCTACAACATTTTCTATATGAAATGTCTGAGGGAACATATCGAATGGCTGGATGCTTTTTACTTTATAAGCGGCTTTCTCCATAAGTTTATCGATATCTCTTGTCTGTATAATAGGATTGCAAGAAACATAAAATACATTCTTGATTTTAAGATAACACAAAAGCCCTATCATTTCGTTATTCAACCCGGAACGAGGTGGATCTACAATAATATATTTATATTCATTTCTTAATTTGTCTATATCAATCTTTTGTAGCAATTTTTTTATCTCTCTTGCGGCATCGCCGACATAGGATTTATAATTATTGATTTTGTTTAAAGCCGCGTTTTCTTTGCCCAGCATTGCGGCATTATTTACAAATTCCACCGCATAAACATTTTTAAAATTTTTTGCAAGAGGTAAAGACATTGTGCCTATGCCTGCATAAGCATCGATTAATGATTTATCTTTATCCTTGTTGTTTAAAACTATGTTTTCAATGTAGCGGACAATGTTTTGTGCTTGATTTGTATTCACCTGAAAAAATGACACCGGGGAAATCCTGAAATTTATTCCTGAAATTTTATCGGCAATATAATCACCATAAATCTTTTGCAAGGGAGACTTGTGAGTATTGTGATAAATTTTTTCGCTGTCCTTAAAAACGTAATCCGTGTCGTGCGGGTTGTGATAAACATAAAACCCTTTTAAACGATCATGCTTTTTAAACAATTTTTTTGAAATCTTATCAGCCTGCTTTAGTCCTTTTTCATTTATTACCAGTGTTAATAGAAGATCTTTGCCCGACGAACTTTCCCTAATTACGATATCTTTTAAAAGCCCTCGTCTTGTTTTTGAATTATATACAGAAACTTTTGATTCATTCAAAATATTTAATGTCGAGTTTAACAAGTCATTGATTTCGTCGCTATGAAGGGGACAGCGCTTTATTTCAACTAGCTCATGGGAATTAAACTTGTGAAATCCTGCAAGTATTTTTTTTCCATCTTTTGTAAAACAGTGTATCATCATCTTGTTTCGATATTTGTATTCCAACGCCGATGCAATAACAGGCTCAATCTGGAGACCTATCTTTAAATGTTTTCTAAAAATCTCCTTTAGTAAATCATGCTTGAATTTTAGCTGATAATTATAACTTATGTTTTGATGTGAACAACCACCACAGGTACCAAAATAAACACACTGAGGTTTTGTCCTGTAAGGGGATTCCTTTATAACGTCTGTTATTTTAGCTTTTGAAAAATTCTTTTTGTCCTGAATTATTTCTGCTTCCACTATATCCTCAGGCACTGTATACGGCACAAAAACCGTTTTGCCGTCATATCTGGCTATCCCTACCCCTTCTCCTCCGAGTTTTTCAATTATAACTTTTATTTTAACGGATTTTTTATTTTTCATAATTTATTAATTATTTAATATATTTTTAATAAATACTCAACTATAACATGCTACTAATTTTTAATTTGTCTTTGGTGAATAATTGCTATTTACAATAATTTAAATATTGTTTTTTAAAAAATATGTATTATAATTACAAACAAATTATAGTTAAAAGTATTCCCTTTCACCTTTTTTTACAGTCAAAAGACAAAGAAAATTAATCTAAATACTTTTTG
This sequence comes from uncultured Spirochaetales bacterium, assembly GCA_964531405.1. Classification (GTDB taxonomy): domain Bacteria; phylum Spirochaetota; class GWE2-31-10; order GWE2-31-10; family JAFGQB01; genus CAZHHK01. The sequence goes on from CAZHHK010000078.1 coordinate 6,410, forward strand.
ATTGTAAAAAAACGAAGGGTGGGACAGGATAAAAGTCATGTTTAAATGTAGATAAATATAATTCTTGGCGGATTTATAAATGGCTGAAAAAATACTGATTATAGATCATTCCGAATTGTTGAGAGATTTTATTAAAGAAACTCTTGAAGCTTACGGCTTTGAAGTCCATCTGGCAAAAGATGGACTGGATGGTCTAATCAAAATGAGAAATCAACTTCCTGATTTAATTATAATGGATTACTATCTCCCAAAGTTAAACGGCATGTCGTTTCTCAAAGAAAAAATGGAGTTAAAAACAACGGCAAATATACCTGTCATAATTCTTACAACAAGGATAGATAAGGATACTATAATAAATTTAAGTAAATTCAGGTTATATAAAATACTTTACAAACCAGTTGAAATAGATATTTTAACACAAACGGTTGGGCAGATTTTTAACAAACAACTTAGTATCGATACGACCCCTTGCATTATTGATGTTCATTTAAATGATGATATCTTGTTTGTAGAAATCTCCAAAGGTTTAAACAAAGATAAAATCAATCTTTTGAAATATAAAATAATTGAAATAAAAAATTTATTCGAAGAAGAAATAAGAAAGGTTTTAATCATATTTACCGATATAGAAGCGCATTCAAACATTGTTGAGCTTTTGCATATTTTAATGAATAACATCAATAAGGTAACCAATATTACGGGACTTAACATGAGCGTGCTTACTAGTATCGATTTTATAATTGATTTTTTTAAAAATGAAACCAAATTTAAATTTATAAAAGTAACGGATAACTTTGAAGAAGCGATTGATGCTCTAGGAAAAATCGATATAGCGATACAAAGTGAAGCAAAAATTGACAGAGTAAAAAAAGAATTGTTGAGTTTAAATGTAACCGAAGAAAAGGAAGATAAGTTTATTAAATTAAAATTTTCCAGTGAAAAATTAGAAGATGATGAAATTAAAATTGATAGCACCGATAATCCAAAAAAAAATTATTCGATCGCAGTTATAGATGATGATTTGCCTATTTTGGAATTTATGGAGACTGTATTAAGCCAGGAAAATTGGCATGTCCATGCTTATGAAAATGGAAAAGCTTTTATAGATGATATGGCTATAAACAAACCAGATCTGATCTTTTTGGATCTCTTAATGCCCGTAATGAGTGGATTCGAGGTTTTAAATTATCTTGAAAGCACTAGCAGTGATATCCCTGTAATTATATTAACTGCTTATCCAGACAAATCGAGTATTTTAAAAGCCAGACAACTTGGAGTAAAAAGCTATATTACCAAACCTGTTAAAGCAGATTTTATAATACATAAAGCAGAAGAAGTTCTTTATCATGATTTCTGACAAAACATAACATTCTGTATTAGAATCAATTTCTAAGAATAAAATCAAAAACTTTATTGTATAAACAAGTCATTGCTATGATAAGACTATCAAGGCAATCCTCTTATTTACCCAATTATTAACATTTTAAAAATATTTGTTGACATTTTAAACATACTAAAATAAAATCAATTATCATCTTATGTATAAAAACGAAGAAGCAGAAATTATCAAAAAAAAATATCAATATCGTAAGTTAATCTTAAATGGCAAATTAAAACTAAATATCGATATCGCAAAAAAATTAGTCGGACCGGACAGTGCTTTTCATTTGTATTCTTATTATTCTTTATATAAGAATAGAAAATATATTTGAAAATATTCCCGTTTACCGTTATAGCGGAGGGGATAAATTTGTTTTTTAAAAGGAGTAATTTAATGGAAGCTATGACAATGATTTCTAAAAAAACACCAAAGATTAAAAGGCCGGTTGATAAAAAAGTTTATTCATTAATCTGTTCTCTAAAAAAGACACCGATCATTCTTGACAAAAAAAAGAAATTTACAATCGGAAGAAATTCAAAAAACAATTTGGTTATTAAACAGGGGACAATATCAGAGGTCCATGCATCGATAAAATGGGACAAGTCATCATTTAAAATTAAAGATGAAAAATCAACAAACGGGACCTTTGTTAATAATAAAAGAATAAATGGTATTACGATATTAAAAAACGGAGATAAAATAAAAATTGCTAAAATAGTTATTTCATACAAAGTAAACGTTGTAAGAGAAAAAAAGGAAGTAAAAAAACCGGTGAAAAAAGCTGTTAAAAAAGTTGTTGCAAAGAAAAAAATGGCTAAGAGAAAATAGTAATATTTTAATAAATCAACCTTATTTTCCTTTTAGATAAGACACATGATTAATATAGATAAAAATCTTTTATAAACTTTTTAAAATGGCAATAGAAATTTTTAAAACAATTGACACTATGCAGGATGAGGTAATCAATCTGCAAAAAAAACTAACTAGTATCCCTGCAATAAATCCAGAAAACGGTGGTGACGGCGAATATAATAAATATTTATTCTTAAAAGATTATTTATCAAAATGCGGTTTTGATAACATCGAAGAAATAATGGCTCCCGATGAGAGAGTAAGTGCAAAAGTTAGACCCTCATTGATTGCAACAATAAATGGCAATTCGACAAAAAAATTATGGATAATAACTCATACTGATGTGGTTCCGTCAGGTGAATTATCCCTGTGGGAAACCGATCCTTTTACCGCAGTTGTAAAAGACGGTAAAATTTTTGGACGCGGAGTTGAAGATAATCAGCAAAGTCTCGTAAGCTCAATAATTGCAGCAAGAGCATTGATTAAAAACAAAATAAAGCCTTTTTATACTGTAAAACTCTTGTTCGTTGCTGATGAAGAGGTCGGCAGTGAATATGGCATTCAATGGATATTAAATAATACTAATGTATTTAGCAAAGATGATTTAATACTTACTCCCGACGGCGGTCATAAAGAAGGGAAAATAATAGAGATCGCAGAAAAATCCATTTTATGGATGATGTTTAAAGTAATAGGCAAACAATCTCATGGATCACGCCCTGATCTTGGGATAAATGCATCCAGAGCTGCAAGTCATTTATGCATCAGACTAGACAAGTTAAATGAAATATACAATGACAGGGATGAAATGTATGACATCCCCTATTCAACATTTGAGCCTACACGAAGAAAAAATTCCATAACCAACATGAATACTATTCCAGGCGAGGAAGAGTTGGGATTTGACTGCAGGATTTTGCCAAACTATAATCTTGATGAAATACTGGAAAAAGTAAGGAATATCTGCAAAAATGTTGAAGATGATTTTAAAGTCAAAATTGAATTGAATGTTGTGCAACATATTCAAGCACCTACTCCAACTCCATCTGATGCAGCAATTATATTAAAACTAAAAAAATCAATAAAAAAATTAAGAGGGATTAATGCAGTGCCAGTAGGCATCGGAGGAGGTACTGTCGCTGCTTATTTCAGGATGAAAGGTTATCACGCAGCATTATGGTCTACGTTGGATTCTACAATGCATCAGCCCAATGAGTATTCATTGATAAAAAATACCATTGAAGATGCAAAGGTCTTCGCAGACCTAATGATGGAAGAATAAAATTAATGACTGATTTTTCTTGAAATATACTCGGCTATTCCTGATCTGAAAATGCTGTTTGTATTTATATATTTGATAGCAATAAATTCACAGTTTTTCCTGACTACAAAGCCATCGCATGAATAAGTGTCATTGCCAATATTTATTTTCAAAGTGTTTATATAACAGTTTTTTTCATTTATGTATTTTAAATGCTCTTTGTCTTCAAATCCGATCGCAATACTAATTGGACTTAAATCTTTTACTTTTGCCTGCAATGAATTAATGCTGGTCAAACCATTGATATTGATTACTGCCGAGATTTCATCTTCTACATCAGGAGAAATTCGTATATGTTTTCGTTTTGATTTAAATTTTTTATGATTAATGAATGAAGGAGTCATTTTTTGTATTGAATCATTAAATGAATTTGTTTTATATAAAACAGCATTAATACTGCAATCCATTATAATGCTGTTTAAAATATTATTTTTTTGCGATGTAATAAGTACAACAAATAAAAATTCGTGTTTTTTTGATTCTTTTAATTTATTTATAAATTCGATCCAATTAATCTCTTCATCATCTATATCTACAATAAGGCAGTCCACATTATCTTTAGTCAGAAATGCATTTATTTTTTCAAATTTATCACTTGAGAAAACCGAAAATCCTAAAAATAATAATTGCGTGATACAGCTTCCCCTGATTGATGCATCTTTTGTATAAAGAACAATATTCATTTCTAAGCAAACCCTGTATTAATTAAATATTTTGATGTTTTTGCAATATAGATAATTTAAAAACTATTTGATGATTAAGATAATTATCATTAATGAAAGATTTAGTCAACCAATACCTCATAATTTATTATATTCATATAATTAAATAAAGGTTCGGCTTATAATTATTAAATCTTGACCCTGTTTTTAATTTTTGCTATTTTAATTGAATATACTTTTAGGGGTAAAATTATGAATAAAGACGGCTTCACTGCAGAAGAAATTTTTAGCCAGTCAATCGGTTATACATATAATGACATCATTATTCTTCCTGGCTTTTTTGATTTTGATGTTAAAGATGTTGATTTAAAAAGTAGGTTAACAAAAAATATCACAATAAATATACCTTTTGTCTCGTCACCCATGGATACCGTAACAGAAGAAAAAATGGCAATATACATGGCGTTACTCGGAGGAATAGGAATCCTCCATTATAACAATACAATAGAAGAACAAGTCAAAATGGTTAGAAATGTTAAAAGATTTGAAAATGGATTTATAACAGACCCTGTCGTTTTAAGCCCTGATAATACTATAATGGATGTTAGAGATTTAAAAAGAAGGCTAGGCTTCTCAGGAATTCCAATTACTGAAGACGGAACATTAAATACAAAACTAATAGGTATAGTGACCGCCAGAGATATAGATTTTGAAACCGATTTAAATCGCAAATTAAGAGAAGTAATGACAACCAATCTTGTTACCGCAAATGAAGGAGTAACTTTAAGTGAAGCAAATACTATACTAAGAAAAACTAAAGTCGGAAAGCTTCCTATTATAGATAAATCTGGAAAACTAAAAAGCTTACTTTCCAGGACGGATCTTAAAAAAAACAGAGATTATCCGCTGGCAACAAAGGATAAAAACAAACAATTGAGAGTTGGAGCGGCTATATCAACTTTTCCTGAAGACAGAGAGAGACTCGAAGAGCTGGTTAAAGCAGGGGTTGATGTAGTCGTTATTGATTCTGCTCAAGGCTACAACAAATATCAGTTGGAAACAATCAAATTTGCAAAACAAAATTTCCCCAATCTTGATATAATCGCAGGTAATGTGGTTACTTCAGAGCAGGCAGAAGGATTAATTAAACTTAACGTTGATGGATTAAGGATCGGTATGGGACCAGGATCTATTTGTACTACTCAAGAAACTATGGCTGTAGGTAGACCTCAGGCAACTGCAGTTTATAACACTGCTAAAACGGCAAAAAAATACAATGTCCCAGTTATTGCTGACGGAGGAATAAGCACTATTGGACATATCATGAAAGCCCTGTCCCTTGGTGCCAGCACTGTAATGATGGGGAGTCTTCTTGCAGGCACATCAGAATCTCCCGGTGAATTTATATACAGGGAAGGAGTAAGAGTAAAAAAATATAGAGGCATGGCCAGTCTTGAAGCAATGAAAGAAGGCGGCAACAAAAGGTATTATGCAGAAAAAGATCAAATAAAAGTCGCTCAAGGTGTAGTCGGTACTGTTGTCGACCGCGGAAGCCTCGTTGACTTCCTGCCTTATCTTGCAAAAGGTTTACAGCATGCTTTTCAGGATGCCGGGTACAAAAGTGTTGATGCCTTGCATGAAGCAATGTCAAATGGTAATTTGAGAATGCAAATAAGGAGCCTCTCTTCGATTAAAGAAGGCGCAGTTCACGATCTTTATCAATTTGAAGAAAATTTATTATAGTCAAAGGCTAATAATGTATATATATCCCGTAACAGTTGAATTTGAAGATATCGACAGCTACAACATTGCACATCATACTAAAATAATTGCATACCTTGAGAGAGCAAGAGTGCATTTCTTTAATGATAACAATTTTAATTTAAAAGAAATAGATCATGGATTAGTACTTGTAAACATGAATATTAATTTTAAGCTTCCCCTGTTTATGCTTGATAAGGTAAACATTGAACTAGCCGTAGCAAAAATTGATAAGGTAAAATTTACATGGGACTACACTATAAAAAAAGATGATAAAATTGCTGTCAAAGCCAGCGTAGAGCAAGCCGTTATTGATATAAACACTAAAAAAATAATAGAAATACCACAAAAAACAAAAACTTTACTTGAATCAATATTAATCAAAAAAAATAATTAATTCTTTTAAACTTATAATAATTCGACCAGAACATTACTATTAATTACCTATTTTTTTATTAAAAAATTACGATAAATTTATGCAAAATAAGATAAAATGTTAAACAATATTCTTGTAATAATTAATATTTTATTATATTTTAAATACAGAATAATTATTAATGGTGTTTTATGCTAAAACAATATAAATTAGAAAATGGGAAACTGATAGAGACTGATAAAAAATCCATACTTTTAGTATATACTGCTCCAAGCAAAGAAGAAATTAATTACTTAACAAAAAAATACGGTATAGATGAATATAATATTAACTCTGCTCTTGATCCTGAAGAGGTTAGCAGGGTTGAGTTTGAAGACAATCATATTGTTATGATTTTAAAAAGACCAAAAAATTATTCTACAGAAGATAATCTTGTTTTTAAAATTATATCAACTGGGATATTTCTATTTAAAAATCTTATGATAGTAATTTTGCCTGAAAACATTCAAATACTAGAAGGCAGATATATATCAAAAATAAAAACACTTCAAGATATCCTGTTAAAATTTCTTTATGGGATAGTATCTCATTTTCTGGGTCATTTAAGAGCAATAAATATGATATCAGATTCTCTGGAAAAAAAGATGTCCGGCACAATGGATACTCAATATTTATTAAACATGTTTGCTCTGCAAAAAAGCATGGTTTATTATTCAAGCGGTATAAATGCTAATATTACCGTTTTAGAAAAAATAAAAATGTCCAAAATTAAATTTAAATTGACCGAAGAAAATATCGAGTTACTGGATGATATTATTATAGACAACAACCAGTGTAAAAAAATAATAGACACCTATTCGAGTATATTTGAAATAATGATAAAAGCAAAAGATTCTTTTGTTACCAATAGACTTAATCATTCTATGAAAAGGATGACGCTTATTATGACCATATTCATGCCGCTAACTTTAATCGCCGGCATAGGAGGCATGTCGGAATGGTCTATGATAACAGGTCCTCAAAACTGGTATTTTACATATCCTTTGTGTTTTGCTGGAATGATTATAATCGGAATCATTACTTACTTTTTTTTCAAATGGAAAGGCTGGACCTAAACCGTATAAACCCCAAAAAATTTCTTTAATTCTGATGGTTTACATATCCCGCGCTCTGTTATAAAGCCTGTGATAAGTCTTGCCGGTGTAACATCAAAGCCGTAATTAAGGGCTTTTGTTTTTGCAGAAAACAGTTTTACCGAAGTTATTTTCCCGTCTGAAAGTCCTTCAATCTCCAGCACTTCATCTTCACTTCGCTCTTCAATCGGTATAAGACTACCATTGTTGATTGACCAGTCTATCGTGGAAGAAGGCAATGCAACGTAAAACGGTATATTATTATCTGCCGCAGCAAGAGCTTTAAGATATGTGCCAATTTTATTTGCGGCATCACCGTTTGCAGTTGTCCTATCGGTGCCGACGAATACAATATCGACCATGCCATGCTGCATCAAGTATCCGCCGGCATTATCGCAAATCACAGTATTTGGTATATTATATTCCGTTAATTCATAGCTTGTAAGTTTACCCTGATTTCGAGGTCTTGTTTCATCGACCCAGACATGAATCGGTATATTACTGTCTTTAGCATGATACATTGGTGAAGTTGCAGTACCATAATCCACACAGGCAAGTCCTCCGGCATTACAATGTGTTAGAATATTTACCGGCTTTCCATTTTTTTTCTTGCTAATTGTCTCTATTAATTTTAATCCATGCACTCCGATCATCCGGCAAACCTCTGCATCTTCGTCAGCCATTATAATTGCAGTTTTTAAAACTATATTTATTTTATCATCCACCGATTTAGCTATAGTGATTTCTTTAAGAAGTCTGTTTAAAGCCCATTTCAAATTTACTGCAGTTGGTCTTGAAGACTCAAGTAACTCGGCACATTCTATTATATGCCTATCAAAATCTGCCGCATTTTTTGCCTCCAAAGTAGCCAGATACATGCCAAATCCTGCTGCTACTCCAATTAATGGAGCTCCTCGAAGATGCATATCTTTTATTGCTGTAAACATTTGTTTAACCGTTGAAATTTTTTCCACAACAAATTCAAATGGTAAAAAACGCTGATCTATTATCTCTATACTATTTTTATCTTCCGATAACCAGATTGATCGAGTTTGCTTTCCATTAATGATCATTTTCTCTTCCTTACTTAAAATCTTTTTTTTAATAATTACAAAACTAAAGATTATATTTTAAATTATTGAAAGGACATATATCATAATAATTTGATTTTTAAAATAATAAAATAAGGGAATAAAATTTTGATAGCGTAACAAACTTATGACCTCTCATACATCGAAGCCATTATAATAATATGCCCCTCTTATTTTTGCAACAGCAAGAGCACTCTCATCACTCCATTGAGCGATGTTAATCCGCTGATTTACTGTTCGCATTACTCTCTCCAGCAGGCTCGTTGTTCCTCCGGTTATTCGCCGTTCTATTCCGCTGAATATATCTTGTTTCGCATTATCAAGATATGGAGTTGTATATTTCAATTTCTTTTTCCTGCAATATTTTATTAACCTCGTTAATTGATTGCGTTTCCATTTAACAACATTTTTCAATACACCCGGTTCCTCATATACTCTCTTTATATTCGTTATCTCAAGTGTCTTTGCAAGAATATACCTCCATATTTTA
>CAZHHK010000079.1:0-15468 GCA_964531405.1 uncultured Spirochaetales bacterium
CATATTTATAATAGCGAAGCAAGCTTCGGGGAATTAGACCCGAAGAGATTAAATTCGGTAAACATGATCTTGATTTAGGACAGAGAAGAATTTTTGAAATACTGATATTATTATATGTTGACAAACCGTCAAATAAATGTATAATAGACACTCGTTTTTTGATATATACCTAAAGGTATTTCAATTGTAAATAATTGCTATAATTTATTTTCATTTAAAATATGGATTTGCCAATATTTAAATGAAATAATATATTTACTTTATTAAAAACTTCTTAGGATATTATCAAAATTCTTTTTTACAAAAGCAAAAAATCAAAAATTATATTTTTTATTTGGAGATAAATAAATGCGTAAATATCTAATGGCAGGCAACTGGAAAATGAATTTAACACCTTCTCAAGCTGCAAGTTTTGCAAAAGAACTGGTTGATTCAATAAAACAGACAGCAAATGATGTTGAAGTAATGATTGCACCATCATTTGTATCATTATATCAGGTAAAGCAGGTTTTAAATGGCTCAATAATAAAATTAGGCGCACAAAATGTAAATGATAACGAAAAAGGTGCATTTACAGGTGAAGTATCATGCGATATGCTTTTGGATCTCGGCGTTGAATACGTAATCATCGGACATTCAGAGAGAAGGCATATATACAAAGAAAGCGACGAGTTAATCAACAAAAAAGTATTGTATTCATTAAAAAAAGGCTTAAAGCCGATACTTTGCGTTGGAGAATTGCTCGAAGAAAGAGAAAAGGGAATCACTAATGATGTTGTAAAAAAACAGGTTATTGAAGGCTTAAAAAACGTAACTGTAGACCAGATGTCAAAAATAGTAATCGCTTACGAGCCAGTATGGGCTATTGGAACAGGTAAAGTTGCAACTCCAGATCAGGCACAAGAAGTTCACGCATTCATAAGAAAAACAATAACCGATCTGTATAGCAAACAGATTGCCGACGATTTGACGATTCAATACGGCGGATCTGTTACAGCAGATAATGTAGTTGGTTTAATGTCAATGAATGATATTGATGGCGCTTTGGTAGGCGGTGCTTCTTTAAAGACTGATTCATTTACCAAGATAGCAAAATTTAAATAATTAAAGGTTAAAAACTATGCAAATTTTTTTACTAATTTTTATTGGTTTAATAATATTTTTATGTGTTTTAATAATTGCAAGCATCCTGCTTCAGGAAGATAAATCAGGAGGTGGCATTGGCATTATTGGAGGTTCAAGCCAGTCATTCTTTGGTGCGAGTTCCGGCAGTATACTTGCAAAATTTACTTCCATATTGCTAACTATCTTTTTAATCAGTGGCATTGTCGTCGCAATATTAACTTCAAGATTTTCAACAAAAACAACAATCACCGAATCCGATATTAACAGGACGGAATATTCTAATATTAGAGCTAAGGTTACCGAGATTAACCAGAATACTATAACAAATAGCGAAGACTCCAGTTCATCTTCAAGTAGTTCTTCAAGCTCAGCACAACAATAACAATTCCTCGCGGAGTAAATTTTGATTGATAAAAATGATGTAAAGAAACTATTGTTAACAATAATTAAAGATGATGATATAACTATTGAGACGATTCAAGATAATACCGAATTAATCGGAGAAAACGGTATATTTTATGATTCTGTCGACGTACTGGAATTACTTGTTGAATTGGAAAATAAATTTGGTATTAAAGTAAAAGACAATGATATTGTCCAGAAAAAATTAAAGACATTCAATACCTTGTATCAATTTATAATAGAAAATTCAAAATGAATAAAGTTTATATTACATCATATTCGGCTGTATCAAGCCTTGGTACAGATATAACCGAATCAATTAATTCATTAAAAACACAGAAGCAGCCATTAATATTCCCTGGTAATAATGATAAATTTAATAGGCCATATTTTAAAATTAAAGGCTCTCTAAATATTGACAATAAAAAAATTAGATCATCTCAAATTGCTTTAAAACTTTTTGAAAATATCGAGAATGATATTAAGGATTTTAAAAACATTACAATATTTGGCTCCACATCAACTGGTGGAATAGATGAGACAGAAGATAATTACATAAAGCTTGTCGAAAAAAAAACAAATTATCCACTTTTTGAACGACATTTTTTTAACAAAATAGCAGACGATATAAAAGAAAAATATAAAAATATAAATTTTGAATCTATGACTTTTTCTACAGCTTGCTCTTCAAGTGGCCACAGCATCATGCAGGCGTATAATTTTATAAAAAACGGCATTATCGACAAAGCAATAATCCTCGGTGTGGATATTTTAAGTTATACTACAATAATAGGTTTTGATTCTTTAAAACTTGTAAGTATCACAGGCACAAAACCACTATGTAAAAACAGGGACGGATTATCTCTCGGCGAAGGCGGCGGTATCTTGCTTTTAGAATCAAATCCTAAAAATAATCCTATCGCAGAAATCACCGGTGCACATTCGAATGTTGATGCATACCATATATCATCACCAAACCCCGAAGGGACTCAGCAAAAAATCTGTATGCTTGAAGCAATGAAGCAATCCGGCATTACCGACAATGAGATTGATTATATTAATGCTCATGGCACTGGTACAATAATAAACGACGAAGTCGAAATGAAAATAATCAAAGAAACTTTCAAAAAACAGACTCCTGTAACATCATTAAAAGCATTTATAGGTCATACACTCGGAGCTTCAGCCATAACAGAAATAGCATTAGCGCTTGGGATGATAAAAAATAATATTATTTATCAGTTAAAAATTGATGAGCCGATGGACGCAGATTATATTCCTGTCGATACAGTACATAAAAAAGTAAATTATTTTTTAAAGAATTCATTCGGGTTCGGCGGAAATAATGTCAGCATTGTTGTTAAATATTTGCATTAAATAAATTGTTATAGAGATTTATAATGAAAAAAAAATATTCAATGATTGAAAATATATCATTCATAAATTCCAACACTAATAAAAAAGAAGATTTCATTAAATTATATGACAGCGGATTATTCGAAAATATTTCAAACGATAAATATTTACTGCAAACTGAAATTAAAAATCTCGGTGAAACAATAAACTCAAGACTTCGTAACCGCATGAGCCTCATGTCTCTGGGTGTATACAATGCACTGGAAAACGGTCCGGGAATAAACATCAGACCTGATGAAGAATTATCGCTGTTTACTGGATTTGGTGAAATAGAGACAACAAATATAATTTTAAAAAATATCTTAATAGAAAAACTCCAACATGTCAGCCCTACTCATTTTCACAACTCCGTACATCATACATCTTTAGGATATTACACAATTATAAAAGGAATGCACAACCCATGTATTACGATATCAGATGGTTTATCAACAAACCTTGCTTTTATCCATTACATTCAAAAAAGAATTTTGATTAATAGTAACTTTACCGTTATAGTCGGAGATGAATATTCCGATTTTTTTAAACTAGACATGAATAAATCATTAAATCTTGTTCCGGTTTTTGGAGCTTACAGAATTTTAACAGATTCAGATAAAGGCTTTTGTTTTAATGGTGTTTATCAGTCAATCGAAGATTTAACCAAAACAGACTTATACAAAAATGCCTCCACAATAATCGCTGATAAGGAAACATTTTTAAATCTAAAAAACAAAATCGATAAAAAATTATTAACAGATTATCCAGCATTCCTCGATAATCCATGTTCAATAGCTTTGCGTCTTGCATTTCCTTTTTATTTTGATATAAAAGGGACTACACTGGTCTTACAAAATGCCAGTGATAAATTTTACTGTTTTGAGGTTATACTTTGAGCAAACAAATTTTTTCTATCTGGGAAAATATTAATAAAGACAGTTTTTATATAGAAGAAAACGGTGTCAAATATAGCAAAGACCAAATCGATGAAAAAATAGATAAATTAACTACTCATCTTAAATGTGTTTGCAACTGGCAAAATCAAACAGTTTATCTTGATGTAAATAACAGAATGCTTTTCATGATTTGTTTTCTTACATTAACAAAACTTCAGGCAAGAGTAGTGCTTGTCCCAACAGAAATAAAGGAAGAAGATTATATTTATAATGGAGGATTATTTTTATCGGATAATAAGACAAATAAAAACGGTATACATATAGACAATTATTTCAACATAACAACGGGTAACAACTTTAATCCTGAAAAAATAGAACCACCCGTTACTGATAATACGGTATTGTACCTTTATACATCAGGCTCTACCGGAAAAGCCAAATTAATACCTAAAACTTTTCTAAATTTAATTACCGAAGTTGAGGAATTAAAAAAGAATTTTAATATAACTGAAAATGCTGTGTTTTATTATACCCCTCCGTTATACCATATATATGGAATGCTTTTCGGATTACTTCTTCCTCTTTATGCTTCTGCAAAAATAATAATCGATTATCATTTTACACCGGAAACAATAGCCGAGTTTGTTAGTAATAATAAAATAACCCACTTTATTTCGATACCTTCATATTACAGAATGTTTTGCGATTTAAACTTGATAGAACACTTTAAAAGATGCAGCGTTTTATTTAGCTCATCTGCACCATTGCCTATTGAAATATCAAAATCTTTTTATCAAAATGGCATCAGGATCACCGAAGTATATGGCTCAACTGAAACCGGAGGCATCGCATACCGCACAAGTGCCGAAAGTGAGGAATGGAAAATGTTTAGCTACGTAAAGATAATTTCTAATGAACCGGATTATATTGAAAATAAAGAAATAATGGAATTTAAAATAATTTCACCTGCCATCTCCGTTGACTATAATCCTGACCTCGGATTTAATACTGGCGATGTTGTAAAATTTTATACGGATAATAAATTCATTTTGCTTGGTAGAAATACCAGATTTGAAAAAATTAGCGGGAAAAGGGTAGATCTCCACTATGTAATGCAAAAATTACGTGATTATATGCAATCATTTACGGATATAACCATAAAAGAAGAATCCTTATATATTGGAGTAAAAAACGAAAAAATCTATATAATTTCTGAAAATAAATTTCCAAAGACAGCCAGAGAAATGAAAAACGATTTAAAACATCATCTACCGGGTTATGCAATACCAAAAATATTTATCAATGAAAAAATACCTCGAAACAATATGGGTAAGATAAACAAAATCAAGATTAATGAAATTGTTGACAGTAAAATTAAAAAATAATAAAAAATTCGTTTTTATCAAAAAGAGCTATATCTTACTTAAACTAATGTTTAAGTAATTTTTATTATAGATACAATAAGCGTAATTTTGAGAGTATTTCAATGAAAAAACATTTTTATATCATTCTTTTTACCATAGCATTATTTTTATCCTGTACTACTGCAGGTTCTCACGGAGGGAATTCTTCGAATTCTGATGAAAATAGTAATAATTCAACAAAAAAAATCGATCTTAATCAGATTGGATACTATATTAATTCTCCCAAAATTTTTATTGCATGTAATTCAAATAAAAATCAATTTACAATAATCAATAATAATGTAGATACAGTTTACACTGGTAATCTTGTCAATGAGCCTCAGTGGGATTCTGATGATGATTCATTAAAAAGCGGTGATTTCAGTGATTTTAATCTTCCCGGATCATATAAAATTTATATTGAAGATATTGGCTATTCCTATGAATTTAGCATTGGCAACAACATTTTTAATGAAGCACTTATTACAACATTAAAATCTTATTATTATCAGCGCTGTTCTTATGCTTTACTGCCGACCTATGCCGGTATATATTCAAGGCAGGCAGGTCATCCGGATACAAGTTGTACATTCCATAATTCTACAGGAAAAGTCGGTACCTTATCGAGTCCCGGAGGCTGGTATGATGCAGGAGATTACGGTAAATATATAGTAAACGGCGGTATCACAGTCGCTACTTTATTATCATTATATGAATTATACCCGGATCTTATTACTGATAACAGCTTAAATATACCAGAATCAGGCAATGGATTAAGCGATCTTCTGGATGAAGTAAAATATGAACTCGATTGGTTTAAAACCATGCAAGATTCTGATGGTGGTGTTTTCTTTAAACTTGGAGGTTTATCATGGCCTGGTTTTATCATGCCTGCAAATGATAACATAAAAAGATATATTATAGGTAAATCTACGGCTTCAACTCTTAATTTTTGCGCCTGCATGGCATTAGCCGGCAGGATATATCAATCATATAATGTTAATTATGCAAATGACTGCATTGCAAGAGCAGAAAATGCCTGGATATGGGCAAAAAATAATCCAAACATTTTGCAACCCTCGGAAACAGGAGGGACAGGTCCTTATGATGACAATGATTTTAAAGATGAATTCCTTTATGCTGCCTGCGAACTATATATAACAACCGGAAAGCAATTGTATAAAGATTATATAGTTAATAATATTGGTACTCCATATATCACTGGTACTGCATACTGGGGAAATCTGAAAAATATTGGCTATTTCTCTTTATTAAAGAATGAAAATAATCCAAACAACAATCTAGATCAATCCTTAAAACTATCTATAAAAAATGCTGTTATAAATTTTGCAGATCAGCTTGTATCAAGGATTAATAGCAATCCATATAAAATACCGATGAAAAAAAATGATTTTGTTTGGGGTTCAAACGGAATTTCGGCTAATTACGGGATAATTCTTGCTTATGCATATATTGCGACTTCATCAAAGATATATCTTGATGCAGCAGTAAAAACCCTCGATTATAACTTTGGCAAGAATCCCACAGGATACACAAGCATCACTGGTATCGGTAAAAAGCCCCCTCTTCATCCCCATCATAGACCAAGCGGAGCTGATGGTATAATTTTGCCTGTGCCTGGTCTGGTTGTCGGAGGCGCTAATCAATATCAGGAAGACCATGTTGATTATCCATCTAAAATAGCTGGAAAGTCCTATATCGATATTCAGGATAGTTATGCCTCAAATGAACCGGCTATTAATCAAAATGCTTCTGTGGCATTCTTAATCGGATTTGTAACTGCTAACAAGGACATTTATAAGTAAAAATCTTTAACTTTTATATATTTTATATATATTTTATCGATTTTAAAATATTTTATTACTAAGAAGAATTATTTAGCTTACTCTTATTATTCTTAAATTAATCAATTTAAAAAATAAAATTAATCTAAAAACTAAATTAGTTTTACTTTACAATAATTTATTGATAATTTGTTTTTTTTAAAAAAAATTTAAAAAATATGTTGACAATATATTATCGTTTTATTATTAAGCAAAATAGTATTGACACCAAAATACTTTTGTACTAAACTTTTATTAAAATAAACATAGGATGGCATAATTTATGTTAAATAATTACCAAAATTTAGAAGAAACTTCACAAGAACTAAAATATAATTTTGCTTATGGTTATGATGATGAAGATGATTTTGCCGATGATTATATTGATGATAATGATGAATCAGATGAATTTGAAGACGAAGAACTCGAAGACGAAGATTTTGATGAAGATGTTGATGACGATATCGATGAAGATTTAGATGATGAGGAATTCGAAGATTTTGATGAGGACTACGAAGATTTTGATGATGATTTTGAAGATTATGATGAAGAGCTGGATGAATATGATGAGGATGATATAGATGATGAAATCGATGATGAAGACTTTGAAGATGAAGAATTAGACGATGAAGACTTTGAAGATGATGATTTTGATGATGATTTTGATGATGAATAATACTTTTATTCTTAATGATAAAATATTTTTATAATAAAAAAGCTGTCTGAAAAAACAGACAGCTTTTTTATTATAATTTATAGATATCAAATTTTTTTTTCTTCTTCTGGATTCATTTTAGGAATAAATTTTTGTTCGATTTTACTATTTTTTACAGTATTTTTTTCCATATAATAATTATACAACTCCAGCTGGGAATGAATCTTTTTTTCATAAGGCTTACCTTTTTTCCTTATGTATTTTCCATCCGGTTGTAAAATTCTCGCCTTTACATTATCATTCATTTGGAAATTAAGACAATCTAATATTTCATTTTTTAATTCCGGACTTGTAACCGGAAATAAAAGCTCAACTCTTCTATCAAGATTTCTCTCCATCCAATCCGCACTTGAAAGATAAATATCTTTCTCTCCTGCATTATAAAAATAATAAATCCTTGAATGCTCCAAAAATCTGTCGACTATACTTATCACAGTTATATTATCACTCAATCCTGCAACCTGAGGCTTGAGTATACACATCCCTCTAACAATCAATATTATCTGTACACCGGCTTTTGAGGCTTCATAAAGCTCCTTAATTATTTGTTTGTCTACTAAAGAATTCAATTTGGCAATTATTTTACCTGAGCCTCCAGCCTTAACATTTGATATTTCAATATTTATCTTTTCTATAAAAAAATTTCTTAAATCAAGCGGAGCACAAACAAGCTCTTTCCATCTTGGTGGTTCGGAAAAACCGGTAAGCACATTAAAAATCGAAGATATGTCTCTACCAAATGAATTTCTTGATGTGAATAAACTTATATCTGTATATATCCTGGCAGTCTTTTCATTATAATTTCCAGTAGAAAGATGAATATACCGTTTGATACCATCTTTTTCGTCTCGTACAACCAATGCAATCTTTGCATGTATTTTTAAACCAACAAGACCATAAACAACATGACAGCCATATTTTTCAAGCTGCTTTGCCCTATCGATATTCTGTGCTTCATCAAACCTTGCCTTCAATTCGACAAGTACCGTCACCTGTTTGCCGTTTTCTGCTGCTTTTTTTAAATGCGTTATAAGTGGCGAATTTTTTGAAATACGGTAAAGAGTTATCTTTATTGCCAGCACTTTTTCATCAGTGCTTGCTTCTTTAATAAATCGTATTATAGGATCAAAAGATTCATATGGCAAATGAAGCAGTCTATCTTTTTTGGAAATTATATCGAATATTGATTCCTTGGAGTTCATAAACTCTACAGGCAGCACAGGACTTAACTCCTTATTCTTTAAATTGCTGTACCCGGGAAGATCAGAAATCTCAAAAAAAGAAGAAAGATCAAGAGGTCCATTTATTTTAAAATAAAATCCTTCATAAAATTTTATTTTACTCTTTAAATAATCAACCATCTCCTGACTGGCACTGCTTTCAATTTCTAATCTTATCGGCGCTCCTCTGTCCCTCTTTTTTAATTGATCTTCTATCGCTGCCAAAAGATCAACAACATCCTCTTCATCAATAGATAATTCGGCATCACGTGTAATCCTAAAAGTACATGTTTCAAGAATATCATACCCTTTAAACAACTCATGAGCAAATATTTTTAGGAGTTCTTCAATATAAATATAATGGTTGGGACCTGACTCATCAGGCAACTTAACGAATCTCTCCTTTGTAGGCACAGGGATCACTGCGTAAAATTTTTCATCATTTTTATTTGAGCTTTTTAAACTCGCCAGAATATTATTTGTTTTCCCAGTTAAAAATGGAAAAGGCCTAGCCTGATCTATAGCCATCGGAGTAGTTATTAAAAAGTATTTTTTCAAAAAAATTTCTTCAAGATAATTAAAATATTTTTCTGGTACTGTATCCTTTGTATAAAATTTAAATCCATTTTCTTCAAGCAATTTTATAATTTCATCATTAAAACATTTGTATTCAAGATCGATTAATTTGCTTATCCTTAACTGCAGATTGTCCAATATTTCAGTAGGGCTTAAACCCGAAGTATCTATCGCGGTATATCCAGATTTAACCTGAGATATTAACCCAGAAATACGTACCATAAAAAATTCATCAAGATTATTAGAAAATATTGCTATAAATTTCAGTCTCTCAAGTACGGGTGTTTTTTTATCAAGGGCTTCCTCAAGCACCCTATAATTGAATTCTACCCAGCTTAACTCTCTGTTAAAGAATAATTCATCGTTCATTTTTATTAATTATCCTCAATTTTAATTTTATACCGAAAAAATTTTCAAACATTTTCTTTTTATAATTAAACGAATATACCTCTGAATAAAGCTGTTTGTCAACATAAGCATTAATTATTATTCCCTCTTCAACACGTTCGATTTTGATATCATCAATAAGCTGGAGATGGCTGTTGTCAAAACCATCAGCAATTCTTAATATGCTTGCCAGCTTGGTAATAATCATTCTGTCGTTGTGCGAGAATGACATATATTCGATGTGCGATTTTTTAGGCTCAGACCTTCTGTGATATCTTGCAATATTTGCAATTATATTTACTTGATTTTCTTTTAAAGAAAAAAATTCCTGCGCTTTGATAATATAATGAGAATGCTTATGATGTGAACGGTATGAAATCGTAAGTCCTATATCGTGTAGTATTGCAGAAATTAAAAGATAACATCTTTCGATCTGCCCTAAACGATGAATATCTGCAGTTTCATCGAATATTTTTAAAGATAATTCCATTACTTTCAAACCATGCTTTTCATCAAAATTAAGAGATTTCCCAATATTCAAAGCATTTATTTTCAATTGCTTTTCCAATTTAATGAAATAATTATCCCTATCATAATCAAAGTATAAATGCTTTACAACGCCATCTCTTAAAGAAACTTTTGTGGCATAAACATCATTGCAGTTAAAAAAATCAATTACTTTTAAAAATATATACGAACTTGCATAAAAGGTTTCTTCTGCAGAAAAAGGAATATTTAATTTGTGTACGATCTCCTCTTCTGTATATTTTTCTATTCTATCACACAACTCCCTTAAAGATTGCCTATTAATCTTTAAAATCTCATTTTTATCTTTCTGCCCTAAAACTTCTGATAATACATTTATATTAAATCCAACTCCAAATATTTTACTTACTTTAAATCTTGATACTTCAAGCTTTAAATTTTGTAATTCATGCTTTATCATTACTTTTAAAAAATTATTAAAATAATCTTCACTGGAGAATTCCTTTAAAAAAAGCTCTTTTAACTTTAATATCCCTAGAGGCAGGGATCTTGTGAAAATTATACAATCCCCTTCAATAACTGTAAGCTCAACATTTCCAGTACCTATTTTAAGAATACACCAATATTGATCCTTAAAATCATTTAAATCAATATAATCAATAAGTGCACTGTATGTATATTCCATTTCTTTGGACGGCGGAAGTATCTCAATCTCGATATTTGTATTCGTCCAGATATTATCTAAAAATATATCGATATTGATTGCTTCCCTTACTGCAGTAGTAGCAACAGCCGAGATTTTATTGACTTTGTATTCTTTACAAAGCTTTTTAAACTTCTTAAGAATGTGCACGCATTCATCAATTGTATTGCGATTTATACTGCCTTTCTCAAATGTATCTTTACCCAATCTTATAGGCTGTCTTAATTCTTCAAGAATATCAAAACCATTTTTCTTAATTTCATAGATAGACATTTTTATCGAGCCAGAACCTATATCAATTACAGCAATATTTTCTTTATCCAAATTAATATTTCTCCAATTTATTATTTTTTTATTTTTACATAGATACAAATCTTGCGGCTCCATAACTTACCGCATCATCGCCAAGCCTTGATTTTAATAATTTTACTCCATTAGCTCCTGCAGATATGGAATATTTTATCATATATTTTTCAATTATTGGAGTCATCTCTTTATAAAGCGATTCATATAAACCTCCTCCGAGTATTATCGCATCAACTCCTATTAGGTTAATTATATTTGCCATTGCTATGCCAATCGCCTTAGAAGCAATTTTTACAGCTTCAATAACTATCTCATCATTTGCTTTATAACATTTTTTTAAGGATGAAGAATTTACTCCATTTTGCCAGTCTGGGTATATTTCATTTATCATCGATTTTTTACCTGTTTCATACTGAAGTTTCATAATAGTTTTTATTATACCAGTTTTGCTTGCAATTGCTTCAAGACAGCCATAATTACCACAGTTGCACTTTGGTCCATCGATCTGTATAATCATATGCCCTATCTCACCGGCGGTAAAATTATGCCCTCTTACAATATCACTATCTTTGATATATCCGCCTCCAATCCCTGTACCTATAAAAACACCATAAACATCGTTATATTTTTTTTCTTTCAATAAAGAATACTCTCCATAGGTACCCATATTTGCATCATTATCCAAAAAAACATTAATCTTTAGCCTTTTTTCTAGATCATCTTTAAGTTTAATATTTTTTAAGCCAAGATTTGGAGCCATGAGCATTATACCTTTTTTTATATTCACAGGAGAAGGCACCGCAATGCCAATTTTTTTTACTTCTAATTCGTTTATCCCGGATTTATAAACTGATTCCTTATAACAATCGATTATTTTATTTAAAATAGATTCGTAATTTTTAGATTTGATTTTAACTTTTGCTCTTCCCAGGATTTTGCCTTTTTCATTAATAATTACAGAATAAACCTTTGTCCCTCCTAGATCTATACCACTAAAATATTTCATAATTCACCTCGCATATAAATATTTAAAAAACCAGTCACTTAAACAGATAAAAAATGAAATACTTTTTTAGTATAATTCTACTACTTAAGAATGCAATTTAAAAAATATAATAAAATTATGCAATATTTTTCAAAAATTTAAAAGGATTTTTATTGTTATTCCCCAGCCGCGCTAAAACACTCAATTTTAAAAATTATCTAAAATTTAGTAGTTGCTAAATACTTTTTAATTATAGTCATTCAGTCCCGGTATTTGCAGTCTGCTTTTTTTTAAATCTCTTATAATCGATATTATACTGCTCAATTTTATATTGAATAACCCTTTTTGTTGTCCCCAAAAGTTGAGCAGCTTTTGACTGATTCCCATGGCAATCCTTTAATGCATCCGTAATTAATTCAATTTCATAAGCTTTGATTAAAGAATCAAACTTACCACGCTTTTTATTTGTAAGCTCAACATTTTTCATCTGCAATGTGGGCGGCAGATGATGAGCATGAATGGATCCATCATCAGATAAAAGACAAGCACGCTCTATTACATTTTCAAGCTCTCTAACATTACCAGGCCAATGATAATTAACCAGCATATCAATTGCTGGAGTATCAATCCTATTAATTTTTTTTCCAAGAGTTCTCGAATACTTTTTTATGAAATAATCAGCAAGTAAAGTTATATCAGCACCTCTTTCCCGTAAAGGCGGCAGATATAATTGAAATGCGTTTATTCTATAATAAAGGTCTGCTCTGAAATTACCTTTTTTGACTTCTTCTTCAAGATTACGATTTGTGGCGCTTATAATTTTTGTATCAATTTTTATAACCTTATTATCTCCTACTCGTGTTATCTCTCTCTCCTGCAAAGCTCTTAACAACTTTACCTGAAGAGACAAAGGTAATTCGGTAATTTCATCCAGAAAGAGTGTCCCCTCATGCGCTGCTTCGAATTTACCTATTCTGTCATTTATTGCACCGGTAAAAGCTCCTTTTTTATGCCCAAACAATTCGGATTCAATTAATCCTTCAGGTATAGCACCACAATTTACCGTTATAAAAGGACCATTTTTACGAGTACTTAAATTATGGATTTCTCTAGCAACAAGCTCCTTACCTGTACCTGTTTCTCCTATGATTAATACCGGTATTGGTTTATCTGAAATAAGTGAAATTTGATAAGCAAGTTCCCTCATAGGCTTGGAATTACCTACAATAGTACCAACAGGACTCGATTTATGAAGCATTTCTTTCAGGCTTGCATTTTCATCCTTCATTAGCTTTTTATTTAAAATTTCGGAGATTAACTCTGCAACCTTGGAAAGAAAATTTACTTCTTTTGATAAATCATTAGTTTCATTTTCCTTAACTTTCCTATCAACTGATATCGCACCAATTGTTTCGCCTTTATAATTTATAGGCACACAAATAAAAGCTAGTTCCTTGCGATCCAATTTTTTACGTACGCCTGTTTTATCAAGAAAAACCGGAGCTTGATCCAATCTTGGGATAGCAATAGGTCTTCCATTTTTAATAACTTCTCCGGTAATCCCTTCACCGGGTCTGAATTTTATTGTATCCTCGGGATTGTCAAAACCAAAAGTATCATGGTGAATTTCATTTAAATCTTTATGATATACAGATATAATCCCTCTCTGCAATCCCATCTTATCAGAAAGTATATTCAATGTTGACTTTAATGCTTTATCTACATCGTTTTCTTTAAGAACTAATTCAGTAATTTCTTGCAAGCATAAAAGCTCTTCATAAGAAAAAGTTATCGTTTGATCCATGTAAAAGATTTTATCATAAAATACATTTTTGTTCAAGTGCAATAATTATACATTTTTGAATAAAAACAAAATAACTTTTGTGAGTTTTAGTATATCAATTTTAATTCAGTGCTTATGTATCCCTTTACATTTATAAATTTAGATTCAATTCTTAAGAAATTTAATTATATGATATAAAAAATCATCTCTGGACTCCATATGAGGATCATGACCCGTACCTGGCAGAATGCAAAGTTGAGAATTTTTAATCTTTTTATAGGCATGTAAAGTATGAGGAACATCAAAATAAAAATCTCTGTCCCCATTAATAATTAAAACCGGGCATTTTATGTTTTTTATATCGTTAAGGATATTATAATCCTTATTCATTATATAACCCTGTTTATAACCTCTTAGTATATCCCAAAATATTTTTGAATAATCCTTACCATGCATATTGATAAGTTTATTTTTTAATGCCGTATCAATATTATCATATTTCTGGAAGGTGAAATCAGCTTTAACAAGCATTTTATGATCACAATAAAAACCGGTTGATTCTGCAATGATCTTTAATATCCTTTCCGGATGATTAATTGCGTACTTTAAACCAATTGCACCACCAAGACAATGTCCACATATATAAAAATCACTTATATTTAATTTATTAACGAATTCCTCAAGTTCATTAACTCCGATCTCAACAATATCGCCATTTAGAGCTTTTTTATATTTATCCGACTTACCATAACCAAACCTGTCATAATCGACAACCGTATAAATTTTGGATAATTCATCTCTCACGCTATCCCATGTTTGCGTAGAATAAAATCCGTTATGAAGCAAAATCAAAGGTTTACCGTTTCCATGAATATTATAATTTATTTTGTTACCATTTATATAAATATGTGGCATTAAAATCTCAAATCATATTTTAAATTTTATTAATAAATCTTCCCTAATCACCGATTATTGTCCAATTGATAATTTTAAATTTTTAAATAAATATTATCATCCACTTTATTAAAGCAAAAAAGTGATTTATTATTTTTTATAAAATCCACATCCAAAAAAGAAATTCTCTCCCTTTACTTTCTTAACATAAGAACTTTTAAGTTCTATTTTTTTTGTTTTTGGATTAGTTCTTTTATAATCAACCCATGCAAAAATATTTTTTTTTAACTTATCTCATTACTGTCCGAAAGTTTGCCATAAATAAGCCTCTTTTTCCAAATTATTTTT
>CAZHHK010000080.1:0-15447 GCA_964531405.1 uncultured Spirochaetales bacterium
TGAATGGGATCTTTGATATAATCGATAAATTTAATTGGGGTCAGAGCTTATTTTATGGAGAATAAAAAAACAAATTTTATTCTTCTAATTTTTTTATCATTAATTCTCTAATATAATTTGCCATTTCTTCATCATTTGGAAAATCTTCAGGAAAAATCGGTGGCATTATTATAACATCAACGATTCCTGGCTTAATGAGAATACTTTTTTTGTGATTAATTTTAAATAAGCCTTTATACAAAACAGGTACAATTGGATATCCTGATTTGCGTGAAAGATAAAATGCTCCATATTTAAATTTTCCTATTTTCCCATTATCAGTTCTTGTACCCTCAGGCATTATAAAAATATTTCTTATTTTTTTTTTTAAAATATCAATAGATATTTCAAAAGAATTTTTTATGCTGCCTTTATTCTTAAGATCAATAGGGATTTGACCAAACCTCGATATAAACCATCCATAGATTGGCATCTTGAAATGCTCGGCTAGTTCAAGTCCTCTTGGATAACCAGGTAACATTGTCCCCGAAATAAAAAGATCAAAAAAACTTACATGATTGGCAACAAAAATTACTGGAAAAGGAACTTCTCTGGGGGACAGACCTTTATGTCTTGGAAAAATAAAAGCTGAATATGTTAAAAAAACACAAACAGTTCTTACAATAAAACTATAAAATCTCTCAGGAATAATAAAAGATATCATAATTAGCAACGATATTGATAAAATAGCATTAAACCACCAAAAAATCCAAATCAAGAGGGACAGAGGTAAAAAAAATATATATTCTAAAACCTTTTTCATACAATCAATTTTATCTGCTTTTTTATTATGGAAATTTTTACCGGCGATTTGCCTTCAAGCTCTCCGTCAGGCATTAAAATAAAATCCGGATCGGCATGAACTACCGCATTTTTTACTTTAAAATACAGACAGCCTTTATCACGAATATGCCCACCATTAAACGTTTTTCTAAAACCATTTAAAAATTGGAGCCTATTTAATTCATAAAGAATTGTAACATCGATTAATCCATCATCATGTTTAGCCTCAGGTGCAACCATTATCGGACCACCGCTATATTTTGTATTCGAAAAAGCTATAAAAAAAACCTTATCCGATTTAAAAACTTTTTTACTATCATATTTAATGGTAGTTTTATAAGGCTTAAATTCCTTTAACGCAAGCACTGTCCCCACAGGATAACTAAAAGCGCCGAGCTTTTTACTTTTTTTCACAACGTATTCCGCAACATCGGAGATAAACCCCATTCCAATAACATTCAAACAATACCATTTAAATTTTTCTTTTATGCATTCCATAAACATAACATCATAATCTTTTGGTTTTTGAGTTTTATACTTTTCTATGGAATGATTTATATTTGTAATGCCATAATCCCTAACAATCGAATTACCGCTTCCTGTTGGCAATGGGAATATTGGCAACCTATTTTTAATAG
This sequence comes from uncultured Spirochaetales bacterium, assembly GCA_964531405.1. Lineage (GTDB taxonomy): Bacteria > Spirochaetota > GWE2-31-10 > GWE2-31-10 > JAFGQB01 > CAZHHK01. The sequence continues at coordinate 1,461 of CAZHHK010000080.1, forward strand.
GCACATCCATAAGTCCATTAACAATTGTTGAAATTGATCCATCACCGCCGATACTGATTATTAGATCATTTTTGCTTTTAATATGTAATTTCTTGACTAAATTAATTGTATCCTCTTTTGATTTTGATTCAAAGATATCTATTTTTTTAAAAAAATTTTCCTTTAAAAGTATCTTATAATATTTTTCAAATACTTTTTTTGATCTGCCTGCTTTTGCAGCAGCGTTTATTATTATTATTGGATTTTCATATTTATTTATCATAATAAATCCTATTAAAAAAGACAAAATAATAATTGTAATAATTAAAAAACTATTTGCATTTATTATTTTAAAATATTATCAATTAATTGAAAAGCAAAATATTATAAAAAAGATAAATTAAGGATAAATAATTTGATAAACAAAGAATTAGAAATAAAAGGCACGGTGATCTCTCCTGGCATAGCTATTGCTCCAATATGCCATTATCAAGCAGGCAGTATCGAACAGACTGCTTTTTATGTTATTGAAGAATCCATGATTAAAAAAGAAATCGAAAGGGTGAATTTAGCAATATCTAACAGTAAATATGAATTAAAACAACTTTATGAGAATATCAAGAATACGATAGGAAAAAATGAAGCAAAAATATTTGAAACGCATATCCTTATACTTGATGACAAACAGGTAATCTCAAAAATTCTAAATAAAATCAAAGACAGTAAAATCAATGCCGAGTATGCAATAAAGGAAACTTTTGAAGAATATGAAGAAATTTTTGCAAAAATGGACAACGAATATCTAAAAGATAGAGGGACAGATTTTTCGGAAATAAAACGCAGACTGCTTAGTCATTTAACAGGAGAGACTGGCAAATTCTTATGCAACGAAGAATGTCTTGTAAAAGAAAGTGGAAGAATCATTGCAACCGCAGAGTTAACTCCATCGATGATCGGATTAATGAAAGATAATGATATTAAAGGATTCATAACAATTACTGGCGGAGAAAATTCTCATGCAGCCATTCTTTCGAGAGCAGCCAAGATACCATATATTTCCGGTATTAATTTAATAGAAAAAATCAAATGTGGGTCTCTTGGAATTATTGATGGCATCAATAAAATGGTAATATTCAATCCCAGAGAAGAAACGGTTAATAAATATGAATTAATTCTTGACGATTATAAAAGACAGGAAGAAATACCCGAGTTTAAAGGTCCAACAGTCAAAATAAATTCTCAACAAACTATTGAACTTTACGCTAATATAATGAATATAGACGATATATCAAATGTAGAAAAGTATAATTTTGCTGGCATCGGCCTTGTAAGATCAGAATTTTTGTTTTTTGAGAATGGTGATTTTCCAACTATCAGTGAACAGACTAAAGTTTATAATGAAATATTGACAAAATTAAAAAATAAACCTGTTACCTTCCGACTATTTGATTTTGGTGGAGACAAAAAAATTAAGAGTTTAAAATTTCCTGAGGAAGAAAATCCGCTCCTTGGATTAAGAGGCATACGTTATCTCATGAAATATAAAAAGATCTTGACCGATCAAGTTGAAGCCATCTGCATGGCAAATAAAATGGGAAATGCAAAAATACTTATTCCCATGATTTCTAATATTAATGAATTAGGCGAAGTTTTAATAATCATTAAAGAAATAACAGACAAATACAATTCAAATATTCCTGTGGGAATGATGTTTGAAGTGCCATCTGTATTTATTGACCCTGTGCCTTTTTTACAAAAAATAGATTTTGCAAGCATTGGAAGCAATGATCTCGTACAATACCTTTTTGGTGTAGACAGGAATAATGCTTTAGTAAGCAGCTTATATATACGAGATTCTGATATAGTCTTTAAATTAATAGACAATCTAATTATAGAAGCAAATAAACTTAATATTGAAGTCTCTCTATGCGGCGAAATAGATTACGACTCAACGTTTCTTGAAAGAATAATTAAATCTGGTATTACTAAACTAAGCATATCTCCCTTAAGCATTACTGAAATATTTAAAAAAATTAAACAAGTATCCTAATAAATTTTTTAAAAATAAATAGGAGGAGGTTTTATGATTAAAATTGGTGACAATGCCCCGCTTTTTAGCCTTCCTGATAAGGACGGAATAAATAGGAGTCTTGAAGAATTCAGAGGCAATTGGGTTATTTTATATTTTTATCCCAAAGATAATACTCCTGGTTGCACTCAGGAAGCATGTGATTTTAGTTTAAATATCGTTGATTTTGAGAGTTTAAAAGCAACCGTAATTGGAATAAGCGGAGACAGTGTCGACAGTCATAAAAAATTTGCCGAAAAATACAATCTTAAAATCATTCTCCTTAGTGATCAAAAGCATTATGTGTTAAAAAAATACATGGTCTGGAAGAAAAAAAGTTTTATGGGCAAAGCTTTTTTAGGTATCGTACGAACGACTTTTTTAATCGATCCTGAAGGAAAGATTGCTCACATCTGGGAGAATGTTTCAGTCAAAGGACACATTGCCGAAGTAAAAACAAAATTAGAAGAACTAAAAAGAAAATAATGTATGATTTTTCATGACTGATAAAAATGATATAATAGTCCGATTAAATAGATTCGGCAAAAAAAGAATTTCTGTTTTATTCATAATTAATTTTGATCTAAACGATGCAATAATACAACCTATCAAAGAAGTTAACAGCACGATTTTATTTAATATTAATGGAATAAAAAATTATACTAACGAAATGAATTTTAATAAAGAAATTCAAATAAAAAAGTATCCTATAAAATACGAAGATTATTTTGAAAAATTTAATATGGTCAAAAAGCAATTAATGCAGGGCAATAGTTATCTATTGAATCTTACTCAACCCACAAAGATAGAGCTAAATGAGAATTTACTTGATTTATTTTATAATGCAAAGGCAAAATATAAACTTCTTATAAAAAATAAATTCGTTGTTTTCTCCCCTGAGTCTTTTATCAAAATTAATGCCAACAAGATATCTTCTTATCCCATGAAAGGCACAATCGATGCAGGAATACCCGATGCGGCAAACCTCATTTTATCTGACGAAAAGGAACATGCCGAACATATAACAATAGTTGATCTTATACGCAATGATTTAAGTATAATTGCAGATAATGTGATTGTTGAAAAATTTAGATATATCGATGAAATTAAAACCCATAATAAAACACTGCTGCAGGTAAGCTCAAAAATAACTGGCGAATTAAAAAATAACTGGCACGAAAATCTGGGGCATATAATTATTTCAATGCTGCCTGCAGGCTCTGTAACCGGTGCCCCAAAAAAGAAAACTGTTGAAATAATTAAAGATGTTGAAAAATATGATAGAGGATTTTATACTGGGATTTTTGGATATTATGACGGTAATAATGTTGACAGCGCTGTTATGATAAGATTTATTGAAAACATAGAGGGGGTTTTGTATTATAAAAGCGGAGGCGGGATTACAATATACAGCGATCCAATTAAAGAATATAATGAAATGGTGGATAAAATTTATGTGCCGGTTTGTTGAAACAATAAAGATAAAAAATAATAAATTGTATGATATTTACTATCACAATAAAAGATTTAATGAAACCAGAAAAAATATATTTAATATTGATAAAATGATAAATCTAAAAAACGAGATCAATTTGCCAGAAAAATATAAGAATGATCTTGTTAAATGCAGAATAATATATGACAGAAATATAATTGACATTGAATATCTACCATATAAATTACCTACAATAAATTCCTTAAAAACAATTATAAACGATGAAATTTATTATGACTATAAATACGAAGACAGGGAAATATTTAAAAACTTATTAATGAAAAAAGGTAACTGCGATGATATTTTGATAATTAAAAATAACAAAATAACAGATATATCCTATGCAAATATTATATTATTTGATGGGGATAAATGGGTTACTCCGCTTTATCCTCTATTAAAAGGCACAAAAAGACAAAAACTTCTTGATAAAAAAATTATCACTGAAAAGGATATTTTACCGGATAATTTAAAAAGTTATTTGAAATTAAGAATCATTAATACTATGATTGATTTTGAAGATGAAATTGATATAGCTATAAATAATATATTTTAAGCTATCTCATTATTTATTTCTTCTATAACTCTGTTATAGCCCATATCCATCCCAAATATTGATAAAAATATTGATGCAATTATCCAGATTATAACAGATTGAAAAATCAAAATATAAAGATATTCCAAAGGATTTTGTGAGGCAACATTAAAAATAACCGAGCTTGCGGTCATTGCTGCGTGGAGCAATATCGGAAATATCATATTGCCTTTAGTTTTATTATAAATAACTGAAAATATAATGGAATAACCTGTAAGCATAACCGGACAGAATAACATGAAACATGGTATAAAATAAATCTTGAAATTCCCAATTGAAAGGTAAGTCGGTATAAAATTCCATATGCCCCAGAATAGCCCAACTATCATTGTTGAAAGAAATGGACTGAATTTATTCTGTAAAAGGGGCAATAAATAGCCTCTCCAACCAAACTCTTCCATAACACCTGATATTAAACCTATAAATACTGCTGGAATTATCATAGCCGTAAATTTGTCAGTACCTATTATTATTCCAAATAGCTTAAAAAAATAAATAGTCGACAATTGTAATATTACCGGAATTATAAAAACAAAAATAAAAAAAATATATACGGGTTTTAATTTTGCCATTTTATGCAGTAAGTTTTTAACACCCGTTAATCCATCACTGATAATTATCAACAAAAAAGCGGCTAACGATGGTCCTAGACCACCGAAAAAATAAATAAGATAAGACGTAATGGATAATTTGTCGTTTAATAATCCTCCCGGTTTAATAAACAAAAGCAGCAATGACCACCATGAAAAAGTCCATATAAAAGTTATAACTAAAAATGAAACAATCGGTATTCTATTAATAAATTTTCTTATTACTTCCATAAAATCCTCTTAATTAAAATTTATTAAAATAATTCAACATTTTTAAGATTATCTGTATTTATATATATGCAGATAAAAATTGCTAATCATTATCTCTTTTTTCATACATTTTTAAGAATGCTTTTCCAAGCCCAGAATAATCTGATTTGTTCGTTTTTGTTTTCTTTTCTATTTTTCCCTTAAACCATTTCCTGAAATAATCATTTATATATTTACGCCTAAACTCCAGATTATTTATAACAAGTTGGCATTTTTCCTCACAATCATCCACAAGCCCTTTGAATAATTTTTGCATAATATTTTTTAATTTTTCAAAATCAAGATTCATTAAAAGCTTAAGGCGGTATTCAAAATTATCAATTGTAAGATTTTCAAAATTAGACGGTTTCAATAAAGTTAAAAATCTTGTTTTTTCCTGCCTGAACCATCCGAATTTTTCCTTATCACCAATAATCTTCATTTCTTTTGTAAGTAAATCTGTTTTATTGTAATCTATTGCAACAATAAGCCGTTCATTTTTAGAATTGTGAATCACCATGTAATTATTTGGATTCCTATCTTCATCAAAAAAAAGCCATCTGTTTATAAGATCGTTGGTAAGTACTTTTAAAAAAGGGCTTTGCAGATAATTATAACTCGATATCTGAATGGAATTCAAAACTATTTTTGAAGCTCTGTAAAATGTCCCATCTATATTAATAAGCATTGACGGTACGGCAAGAGTTTCAAGCATAAAATCTATATAATATGCGACCTCCATCAATAAATGTTCCAGGATTTCAGACCTGTCTATTTTTTTTACAATCCAATAATTATTATCGCTATCAATAGCTCCCTTATAATCCCTGAGCTGTGCATTAAACGGTACGATTGACTTATCGCTACTTAAGCTAAATTTAAGACTGTGCAATTTATCAACTAATTCTTCAACAGAATAGTTCAAATAATAATAATCAATTAGATTTTTATCATGAACTTTTGCTATAAGTTTATTTTTATGAACATTAGACATAAAACGCCTCCGGTTTTGCCTGGATAGCATATTTAACCTTTATTTCACCATTTTTAATTATAAAATACGGTGCCGGCGTCTGCAAATTGGAATAAATTATATGATGATTCTTTATTCCAAGTACATTCATCCACACTCCGTTTTTTTCACCAGTATTCCATAAAGGATTATGCCCTACTATAAAATGAGTAGAGGAAGGAAGTTTTAGTTTTTCCAGCATTTTCCTTATATCATCTTCATCATATTCTTTTATACTTGGATTACCTCTAAATTCATGAAGGCGGTTCCATAAAAGCTGCATGTAACTATTTTTATCCTCATTGATATTTATTAGCTCTTCCTTTGTTATACCACGTTTTACCGGTCCAGCGTGAGTAATAATAAAGCCTTTTCCTATTACACATAAAGGCAAAATTTCAAAGAATTTCTCAACTTCCACCACACAAGCTTCATTCGTATTTTCAGCAAGATAATTTCTAAACTCAACACCCTGTCTTATGCCACTTTTTGAAAGCCTTTCATCGAATGTATCATGATTGCCACGAATATAAATTACCTTACCCGGATATTTGTTCATAATAGTAAACAGATATTCAAGACTATCCAGAGAACTTTTCATTTCAAGCATCTTGCCAGTCTGATCGTTATGCAATGCATCGCCGGTTATAACCAGGTAGCACTTGCCATTAGCAAGATCTTTTGCATTAGTGCCATCATTAATTATTGCTTTTAAATTGCCAACAGCTCCATGAAGATCACCGACAACCAGAGTCGTACAATTATCCGGCAAATTTATCAATCCGCCGGGATTACCTTCTCTGTCAAGAGGACGATTTTTATAGCTCTTCACAATTTTTGTAACGCTTTTAGCAAGCTTTAAGAAATTTGTACTGGTCATAGTATACCATTAAGATTAAATTAATTTACTCTCTTTTTCAATCTTTTTTGGATTCTAAAAATTTTATGAATTCTTTTGAAGGTTTTACTTCAGATTCTTCTCTTTTTAGCTGTATTAATAATACCTGAGGGATAATATCAACAAGCCTTTTTGTATTATCAAAGTATCCGAATCTTATTCTGAATGCATGTTTGGAAAGCTGGCTTTTTAGCAAAGTCCAGTTGTGCTCACCAAGATGAGAAATCTTGTCCAATACATCGAGTATCACCCTGTTGGTATAAAAACTTTGATCTTTTGTCTGAATCAAATATTTACCGAGATTATCAATATCTGCAATTTTTAGAGGATATATTTTATAGCCGTCATCCGGGCTGTAATAGGCAGATTCTATTATACCAAGGCAGGCTAACAGGACTTTTGAATATATCTCTCTGGGATGCCAGAATGTGAGGAGTTTAAACGCTTTCTTTAAAAGGTATCTTGTCGGTCTTATTGTCGAAAACAATAACCGGGGTTTTCTTTTACCGATTAATGCATCAATTATCCATTTATTGTTGGTTTCAATAAGTTTTAAGAATAAATGGTAGTTTCTGGAATTAATACCCACATAATTTAAATAATTTGCAAAGCAAATACTGGACTCGACCTGCACAGGTGTTTTAAAACCAGCAATGCCGTCTATTATTACATTGAGGTTTTTTTTGAATATATAATTATCTTCTCTGTATTTATTAATTTTTCTTACAGCCATTTATTCACCTGATCGCAAATGAGTTACAAAAAAGGCATAATTTTAATAAATTTCGGTAAATTCCGGCTTAAAACTTTAATTGTAACACTAAAATTGGGGACAGAGCTTCTTTAATTAAGCAATATTATTGTTAAAAAATAAAATAATTATAGCTCTGACCCCAATAATTACGATTATTTAAAAAGCATCAATTCAGGGTAGATGAATCATATCGAGCATTGTTAGAAATCAATATGAATTTATAAATATTGGATATATTATATAAGCAAAAAAGTTATTTAAAAGATGCATTAAAATAGAAACATAGATATTTTTTCTCCATACAAATAAAATGGTCGGCAAAATGCTCCAGACAAAAATCAGTAAGAATGCCCCGATGCCAAATACAATATAATGATAAAAACTAAAAATAATGATCGAAATAGTAGACGCAATCCATATATTGGATTTTCTTGCAATAGAGGTAATTAAAAAGCCTCTGAATAATGTTTCTTCAGTAATTACGCCTATTAGAATAAAAGAAAGAATGACTGGAATCTCTACAATTTTATTTGAGTAATGATAATTTATCGTCCATGGAACTATATCGATTTGATCTAATATGAATATCATTATGCCCCAGAGCATAATCCCTGCCAAACAGAAACAAGTTGCCAGTATAAAATCAAACCATTTAAAATTTCTATTCCAGCCAAAATCGGAAAAGTTAAAGCTAAAAATTTTTATAACAAATGTAATAATAGTTATGGAGATTATGCAGGATATTGTAAAAAACACCTGTGGTGCCCACCAGAATGAAAATTTAAAAAAGAAAAAAGGCATTGAGGTTAATATTACGGGAAGAAAAACAATCGGAGAAAAAAATAAAATTTTAACATCTTTATTCATGATTTTCCTTTATTATTTTCATTGATATAATCTGAAAGTTTTTTATGATATGTTGAATCTTTGCTGATTTTATCCAGACAATCCATTGCTTTTTCTTTTTTATCAATGCGGATATAAAAAGCGCCTTTGATAAAATATACCTCATTTAAATAGTAATTTATGTCATTTTCAGAATAATATTCCAGCAACATTCTTTTTCCATTTGATAATTTGTTGATAATAAAATTTATATCGTCTTCAATTATTCCCGGAGCATTCGGATAATACTGGAATGGCAGATAAACAAATGAACTAACTCTGATGCGTCTTATCTCAAAGCTGTCAGGAAGAATCTTCACCGCTTTATTTAAATAATAATATCCGTTTTGCCCGTTTTGAATTATTTCATTATATGCACCCCATTTACATAAATATAGATGACAAACTCCTCTGTATGCGGTAATAAAAGGATTTTTTTTGTCATTTTTATATGCTTTTTCAAAACAGTTTTTTGCTGTAACAACAATTTCCTGTTCAAATTTTTCATTAAATTCTATTTTGCCGAATATTTTGTATACATTATATAGACAGAAAATACCTGCCTTAAATAAATCAAGAGAATCCGATTTTGATGATCTGAGTAATTTTTTTATTTCTTCTAAATTTGAAAATTGATTGATAACTATTTTCGGATCAAGATTTTTAATATAAGGTGCATATTTTTCATAATTATTTGAATAACTAGAAATTTTTAGAAGATAAAAAAAATTATTAATAGTATTTTTTTCATCTTTACGAGTCTCCTTTTAAACGTAGTTTGTTTTGATTTTTTAGATGAATTATAACCGGATTCTTTTTAGAAAACATTACATTATTCTACAAATTAATGATTAAATCGGCTGATGAGATTACATTTTTTTCATAAAAGATTACATTAAATGAATTTTATATAAACTTTTTATTACGAGATTTCTTCATATAATCTTTAGGAGACATCCTGGTAATCTGCCTGAATATTCTGTAGAAATGAGTCGAATTGTTATATCCTACATAAAATGCAATTTCTGTAAGCTGCCGGTCTGTGTTTGTTATTATATGTTTTGCCTCTTCGATCCTGATTTTATTAAGATACTGTCTAAAACTTATCTTCAAATTTTTTTTTATAATCATTGCTATTCTGCGAACCCTTATTCCTGTATTCTGAGAAACCCCCATTAATCGTTAACTCACTGTTATTAAAATTGTCCTGTGTGTATTTCACGATCTTCTCAAATTCCTTATCGCTTACAGCTGAAATATCAAGATGCTTTTTGACAAGATTTAAATTTATCAATATATTTTTTATCTGCCTATTAAAAATCAAAAATATAATCAAAGCCATGTAATAAATTGTCAAGACAATATAAAATATCATATTGAAAAGCAAAGGATATTTTTTATTAAGACTGATATGAGTTATCTCAAGCGTTGATTGTTTATCTAAGGGCTGAGTTTGACTGTTATATATTTCTAATGCAACAATTTTTTTTTGATTCTCAAAATATTTTTCATTTTTACTGTTTATATCTTTGTTTAAAAAATAATACCACATTGGGATTTTAAAGTTTTTTAATTTGATATCATAAGTTCTTGCTTTATTATCAATCGGTATTTCATGGCTTTTTATTATATAGGATATATAGTCTTCTCTTTTTGAGTTTTTATCTTTATAATACATAAGGCGAATATCGATTTTATCTGTATCAGGGCTATTTATAATTATTGTTATATTATTATAAGTACTTATATCGATCCCGCTATCTTTAAAATAAGAAAAACAAATACCGACAAAAGGGTAATCAAAACCTTTTCTTATAATATATTTGCATTCTATTTTATTTTTAAGTTTATTATATTTTAATATCTCGCTTTTGCCATTAAAATAACCATCGGTTATTATTTCTATCTTTTCTTCATTAGGGAAAATTTTCATTTCATTTTTTTGTCCGGTTATAATGAATATTAATAATAGGATGGGAGGATTAAACAGTAGAATAAAAATTATAATTTTTTTTATTTTCATTTTTAATAATCTAAATATATTTTTAATATTATAAATGAAAAAGAATCATTTGTAAAATTATTTTTGTAAATTTGCGGAAACCCTTCGTATTTCATACAAGTCCACTATTTTAGGTCTAATCACTCTAACTGTGCTAAAACGCATCGTTTATCATCACGAAATCAGAGTGTGTAATGGCTGTCTTTAAAAAAATCGATCTCTCATAGAATTACAATAATCTCTGAAAATATCACACAATGTGCTGTAATATTACATTATATTTTGTTATGCTATTTAGTGTTTATAAATTAATCATTATTTGTGGAGAAAGAAAATGAAAAAAATACTAACTTTAATTCTTATCTTAAGCCTTGTATCTGCCATGTCCATGTTTTTAAACATTTTAGCTTTAAATGACATCTATCATGATTATATAAGCAAAAAAGTGTTTGCTTTAGAGAATATTATTCCAAATGAAACAAAATTACCGGAATGGACTAATTGCAAAGGTGAGTGGGATATTGTGCGAATTGATTTTATGATTAGAATTATTGCTATGATAATCACCGTATTAGTAATAGTAATACTGCTAAAAAGAAAAAACAAGTCATAAATGATTTTACCAAATTTATTCATGGAACAAGCATTATGACTTAATATCATTGATTTTTCTGTTTTTATATAAATCAATAAATAAAAAAGGAAGATAAACAATAAAATAGGTTACAATACCGCTGATTATAATCCCAATTAGATAATAGGGCCAGGGACCGAAGAAATCAAGTAAGGATGCAGTTTGAGGTTTCCTGCAGATAAACATATAATTTCCATTGGTTAATATATTTATAAAACTTACCGTTATCAATGCAGCAATTGTTATTAAAATAACCCTGAATATTGATTTGAAATAAGGTCTATATTTTTCGACAATCGTCATATAAAAAACCGTTACAAAAATCAACCCGTGAGATAAAAAAAGCTGGAAGTACCTGTAATGTGGGAAGCTGTAAATATCAAGGTCAGGAGTTATTATTGCCTGAATTCCCCCACCCAATCCCCAAAAATAAATTATTTCGTACAATGTGTAATTTTTTGTAAACATTGTTAATGCTGAAAAAATTATTGCCAATCCGCAAAGATGAAAAGGCAAATGTTCACCGAAATCAAAATCACCTATATAAACATGCCACATCTCAAGCATAAACTCCTGTGCAAGCAAAATAATGCCTATAATATAACGGAAAAAAGGCCTGAATTTTTTAAACTTATCCATACTTAATAAAAAACAGGAAACAAAAGTAAAAACAGCAATCGTGAGGAGTGCAGCAAAATGTTGAATCGAAAATAATTTGAACGGTCCCAAAGCCCATTCCTTAGTAAAATACTTGCCCATATATTTGATTATCATTAAATTGACAAAATATGTCAAGCATGTTTATATTTTGTCAAATTTATAATTAGTATAAACTAAACAAAATTTTTATCACTACATATAAATTAATGTCTAATTTTTCATTTGAAATATATAAATAAAATTGCTATAAAAATTTCAATGAAAGTTATACATTTAAGCGACCTGCATCTTGGCTGGAAAGATAAAAAAACCAACCAAAGCACTATAGAGAGATTTGATAGAATAACAAAAAATCTTACAGTTTTATTCAAGCCGGCAAGAAAACATATAATAGTCATAACAGGTGATCTAGTAAATAATGCAAATAAGCCAAATTTATATCAAATCGCTTTAACTAAAATAAACAAACTCAAAAATGCTGGATTTCATGTGCTTGTTATACCGGGCAACCATGACTACGGTACCGGTACCAGTGGCAATATTAAATATGTAGAAAAATTTAAAAAAACATTCTACAACAATACCATGATTGAGTATCCAAAAATCGACATTATCGGTAACATTTTATTTTTAGGACTTGACTCTACAGCAAAAGAATTACATTGGTATGATTTTTTCTTTGCAAATGGCGAATTGGGAACCGATCAATTAAATCGGCTTGAAAAAATTTTAAATAACCATAAATATGATAAATATAAAAAAATAGTTTACCTTCATCACCATCCTTTTCACCCTAGACCTGGCCATGAGCTTAAAGACTCAAAAAAATTAAAAAACATAATAAAGGGTAAAATCGATGCATTACTTTTTGGACATAATCACAACGGCTATAATTTAAATAACTTCTGGAACATTAAACGATGCTATGATGGCGGAAGTTCAACAAGAAAAAAAAATTCACAGGCAAGTATTAGAGTTATCGATATGGAAAAAGATGCTAAATATGATTATATAATTGAAATATTGTCCGAATCTGAAATTAAAAAGAGACATACTTAAAGGTATTCCCCGATCAATAAAATTTAAATATTGTGTTAAAGCTTATTACTTCATGTGTTGTTTTATCACCTTTATATGGCCCCAAGCAAATGGGATAAAACTCAAGCTGAAATCTGTAAGAACACCTCTGCCCTTTTTATTGCTTCATTTGCAGTGTCTTCGGCATCATCAACATCATCCCAGGATAAACCCGTTATTTCAAAAATTTCTTCGGTTTTATCTTCCGGATGCTTATCACCACTAAAACCTATTCCTGCTCTATTTGTAATAATATTGGCTAATGCAATTGTAGCAACAAATTTCTTTACTTCAGGACCGGCTTCTTCAAAATTATGGTGAAAACAGATTGATGAAAAAAGAGATAAATTTAAGTTCCATAATTGTGCTATCTGAAATCCGATTTCTGCATGATTAACTTTAAGGGCAGACGATTCTGCCATATACAAAGGCACTTTTTTTTGAAAAGCATAATTCATTATTTTTAAATACAGCTCGGGTATCTGACTGTTTAAAGGAATTTTGCCTATATCGTGGAGTAGTCCAGCAACGAAATATTCCTCAAGTTTTTTAGAATCAACATTTTGCTTTTTTGCAAAAGTTTTAGCCATTACACCAACACAGATGGAATGTCTCCAAAATCCATCCATATCGAGAGCGTTAAAATTTTTTTTATTATTGACTGTTGATACGATACTTGTCGACAATGCCAGATTCTTTACGGTATTGATGCCAAGCATTACAATGGCTCTTACAATCGAAGTAATTTGATTAGGCAAAGAATAATATGCAGAATTAATTAATTTTAATACCTTCCCAGTTAACACCGGATCAAGGCTTATAACATCATTTAACTCAGTGGCAGTAACTTGCGGATTTTTTGTTATTTCCAGTATCTTGCTCACTGTTATCGGCAATGGAGGCATACTCTGAATAAATCTATTAATTTTAACCTGAATCGCTTGATCTATCATTATTATTTGCCTATAAAATTAAAGCGTTTTTTATGAAAACATTAACAAAAATTAATTTAAAAAGCAATAAGAATATTCTCAATTGTCATTTAAAATTGAAAACCGGAATAAATTTTAAGGTTTTAAAGTTGAAAAC
>CAZHHK010000081.1:0-15343 GCA_964531405.1 uncultured Spirochaetales bacterium
AATTATTTTACTTTTTTTTATTTTTTTTACTTTACTTAATTACCATATTCTTATTATAAATGAAAATTACTGTGCCAAAATAATATAAAAAAATTGAGAATTTTCAAATCGGCATTTTCTCTTATTTTATAATAAGGGATTTATCCGTAGTAAAAAGTGTTCTTGTATTCTTGTATATAATAATATTAATTTTTGATACATTGTCTTTTAATCGCTTAATACATCAGGAAGATCATTTTCAAATAATACTACGTCTCCGGCTTTTAGGATTTTTTTTAAAATTCCCTGGGCTTCACTCAAAGAATTGACAAGATATAAATTGTCCTTATTAAAATTACTTTCCATTATTCCCGCATAAATTTTACTTGTTCTTTCTACGCCGACAAGGATAGCTATATCTGTATTTGTGGCAATGTGTGTTCCCAAAATATTATTGTATTCGTCTTCTTTCTCTCCGAGTCCGATTAATCCCGGCGTTACGATTATTTTTTTATTCCCGTTTATTTCTTTTAATACTCTGCAGGCTTCGATTGCGCCATTTAAATTTGCATTGAATGCGTCGTCAAGTACAAGCACTCCGCCGGGAGAATGGATCATCTGTAATCTGTGTTCAACAGGTTTAATGTTTCGTATACCGGCAACAATCTCGGTAGTCGATAATCCGTATTTTTTTGAAAACAGTATGCATGCCAATAAATTGGATACATTGTGTCTTCCAAGCAATTGTGCTCTTATTTTAATTGATTCACCATTTTTAAAACAAGCGCTGAATTCGAGTCCTTCCCTTGAATGAATTATATTTTTGGCATAGATATCGACAACGTTTGCGTTATCCTCATAAATACTATATGAAAATAATTTTATATCGAATTTTTCTTTTTTTATGTTTTCTTTTAATATTGCATTGTCATAATTATAAATCCCGAATCCTTTTTTATCTGTATTGGAAAATAATGAAAGTTTTGTTTTTATAATATTATCGAGTGTTAAGAATGTCTCAAGGTGCTGATTATCTATTGCCGTAACTATGCTGTAATCTGGTTTGACCAGTTTACATAAAATATCAATATCACCTTTTTTGTCTGCCCCCATTTCGACGACAAATACTTCGAAGTTATTTAAGTTATTTTGATTTATAACTTTGCTTATTCCCATGGGAGTATTAAATGAAGACGGGGTGAAAAGAGTTTTATATTTTTGCTGTAAAATTGTTGCAAGAAAATATTTAACCGATGTTTTACCGAAGCTGCCGGTAATTCCTATATTAACCAAATTCGATTTTAAGACTTTCTTTTTTGCTTTTTGAAAAAACCAAAAATGTATGGATTTTTCAATGGGCATATTTACAATATTGGATGATAATACGATTATCGGAGCGATGATGCTTATTAATAGAAGAAATGTATTAAATTGAAAAAATCTCCATATAGAGATGCTAAATGTATCGATCGGGAAAATCGTGAAATAAGCGACAAGTACCAGTGTCATAATAACTATAATAACCATACTGATTATTAATCTTATTATACGCGGAGTAAATTTTAATGGTATTTTAACTTTAGCCTTTGGACCTATCCAGCCTGCTAAAAATGGATGGATGAATTTCCATGCAAAAACTATAAGCATTATGCTTCCGGTCATATACTTATATACAGGTATTTCACTTATGCTGCAGAATAATATATAAATAATTAATAACGGAAAAAGAAGCTCAAAAATATTCCATAATAAAATATTCCTGTAATGGTTACCTTCAAGCCATTTTATAAATTTTAGGTTGTTATAGCCAAGTTGCTGTAATCTGTGTATAAGGTATAACCCTTGTTGAATTAACTCGCATAATGTTAAAAAAAGAAGCACAAATATAAATATTATAGTTTCCAAATGTTATAATCCTGCTAAAATAATGTTTATTTTACAAAAGCGTCAATTATGTTTATTATCCTATTGTCATCAGTAAAACTGAAATGTCCGCCGTTTTTGACTGTGTATAAAGCACAATCTTTTATCATTTTTTTCATTTTTTTTGCCATCCATAACGGCGTATCTTTATCATTTTCTCCCCAGTATAAAAATACAGGGCATTTTATTTTATTTAATAAATGTGTAAAATCTTCATTTACAGATTTTACTAAAATATTTCTCATGTTTCCAGCATTTTTATAATCATCCGATCCAAATTTCGATTTAAACTCTTCAAGTTTATTTTTGTTTTTAATAATGGAAAGATAGAAAAATTTTAGTAATTTAAAATGTACAACTTTGATATGCCAGATTAAATTATGTTTTGATCTTATACCGGCTGAGTCTATCAGTACCAGCCTGTTAATCAGATTATCATTTTGGGCTGATAATATAATGCCGATTTTACCTCCGAATGAATGTCCAATATAATTAATACTATTAATATTTAATTCATTTAAAAATGATTTTAATATTTGGGCATACTCAATGCTTCCGATTGTTTCTACAGGCTGTGAACTTTTGCCAAATCCTGGTAGATCAAGAGATATGATACGATATTTATTTATTAATGGATTGTAGATCGATTGCAAATTATACTTATCCGCTCCCCAACCATGTACAAACACAAGAATTGGTGCATCGGCTTTTTCGTTATCCAGATATGATATTCTATAATCGCCTATTAATACAGTTTTTTCTTGTAATTCCATTATTAAATAAATTCGACAAATTTGGGCATATCTATGTTATCGGTGAACTTTGCTGCTATGGTGATTATAAGAGCCGTGCTTAAGGCATCTATAAACAAGCCGATCCTATTGAATATAGGAAGGCTCATTGAGAATAATAAATAACTGTTGCCTTCAAGATGAAGCATTGGTATATTTAATATCATGGTAACCAGCATGATAAAACCATTAGAATTCGCTCCATCAAGCAATAATGAAAATATGAAGATAATTGCAAAAAACAATACCTGAAGACCTATATTGAAAATGTCTTCGGAATACAGTCTTATCAATGAAATTAGAGCTACCGTTGATACAATAACTGTTCCAGATTTATTAATTATCATTCCTAACGGTGCAAAAATATCGGCAAATTCCTTATTTACCCCATGATTTTTTTTAATATGTTCGGTTAAAGGTATAATTGTTGCAACGGTGTTTCCTGTGACAAGTGCCATTAATCCTGCGCCTAAAAATCCTAATAAAAATTTTGGAGTTTCATTTTTTAAGAATACAAATAAAATTACAATATATGCCAATATGAAAAAGCTGGTTATGAGTATTACTGCAAGCATGGGTCTAAATATAAAATATAAATTATCTGCCGAAAAAGCTTTATCCTTAAAAAAAAGCATCAGGATGAATATTACACCGAATGGGAAAAACTCCAGTATTTGTCGTATTATTTTATTAAGCACGTGATCTATGGATTCCATAAGGTCTACAAAAGACATTGCTTTTTTGCCGGTAATATAGCATGACAACGCAACAATAAATGAAATGAAGATTATTGGAAGGATAAAAATATTCATATCCGTAGCTGATGGTTTAAAAGTAAAAGAGGATAGTATATTTTCATTGAGTATTTTTAAAATCAAATTTGGGAAACTGTTTAAATCAAACGCCGTCTCGCTTCTTTGCGGGAAATCCTTTTCAGGCGGTGTAAAAAAGTTTATGTTCATGATAGAAATCGATATTATTATCGAAGCAGAAACCGAAATCAGTATAAATAAAAAGAAATATTTTAGTGCTTTATTAGGTAGATTATTATTTCTAAAATGCAATATACTTAAAAAAGTCTTAACGAAGACATAGACAATAGTCAAATATAATAAAGAATTTAAGGTTAATTTTGCAAGAAAGATTATATAAGTATTAATAGTGGTGTTATTTAAGTCAGGTAAAAAAAGACCCAACAGAGTACCTAGTATAACAGCTATTATCATTTTTAACCAGATTTTCAAAATTAAGCCTCCCATCAAATTAGTATTAGCTTGCTCCTAATAAAAATAGGCTCAGTATATGATTTTGTATATTATATAATTTATTTTTATATGTCCATATTTTTTATATACAAGTTTATATAATAATTACAAATTAAAGGTTTTTGATTGCTATTATTATATAATTTGATATTATGTATAGCAATATCAAATAAAATTTTACAGGATTAAGATAATGCTTGCATATATAAATTTCCCATCATGGATTAGCCCTTATGTTTTTGGATTTCTTGATATTGAGAAGTTCCCTTTTTTAAGTATGTTTAGATGGTATGCTTTGATGTATATAGTTGGTCTTGCAATTGCCTATATTCAATGTATGCATTTAATTAAAAAAGAAAAATTTAAAAGCTTAAACAAAGATTTAATTGATGAGTATTTTTTTTGGGGTATATTGTCTCTAGTTATAGGAGGCAGGGTATTTTCCTGCTTAGTTTATAATTTTAAAGAATACGTAAGTAAGCCTCTTGAAATATTTTTGCCGTTTACCGATATTAAACCGGCTGCTGCGGGTTCAATCGTATTTTTTATAATAGCCGTTATTACCGCTGTCATATTGATTGTCTTGATTAAAAACAAAAAGATAAAAAGTGATATGTTCTGGAAGGTTATGGGTATTTTATACATTGTAAGAATAATATATTCCTTTGCTTTCAGATTTGATTACTATGGCAGCCGTATTATGGAAATAGTCCTGCCGTTTACTGGTAATTTTTCAGGCTATGCTGGTATGGCTTATCATGGAGCAGTAATTGGAGTTTTTACTGCATCGGTTATATTTGTGATTGTAAAAAAGATAAATTTCAGGCTTTTATGCGATTTAATCTTTCCATGCATTCCTCTGGGTTATACTTTTGGTAGACTCGGCAATTTTGCAAATGGAGAATTATG
The DNA here is from genome assembly GCA_964531405.1 of uncultured Spirochaetales bacterium. GTDB lineage: Bacteria > Spirochaetota > GWE2-31-10 > GWE2-31-10 > JAFGQB01 > CAZHHK01. The sequence goes on from CAZHHK010000081.1 coordinate 4,868, forward strand.
GGGGCGCATAACTTCAAGTCCTATAGGAATACTCTTCCCAAATGCTGACAAGGTACCTCTGTATTTACCACAGGTAAAAAGTGTAATCGAGGGATTGGGTTGGAATGTAAATTTACAAAATGGTATTGTAACTAATCATGCAGGACAGGAAATACAAAATTTGCTTGGAAATATGATTATAAATAATGCCAATGTCCCAGTGATAAATCTTCCCAGGCATCCGTCTCAATTGTATGAAGCTTTTTTTGAAGGGGTATTTTTATTTTTAATTATCTGGTTTGTCGCGATGATTTTACAGAAAAAATTTAACCTTTTTAAAGGTCTAATGTGCAGTGTTTATCTATGCGGTTATGCGATTGTCAGATTTTTTATTGAGTTTTTCAGAGAGCCGGATAACCAGTTTCAAAATATTGAAGCTGGGAAATATACAGGTTATATTTTTGCAAATTTGTCAATGGGGCAGATTCTCTGTATCCTTATGTTTTTATTTGGCATAGGTGTTGGTGTATATTTTTATTTTTTGTCTAAGAAAGACGAAGAAATAAAACAAAAGCCGAATGTATTAAAAGCGAAAAAATGAATGTGAATGAATTGCTTCGGAAGCAAGCGGAAATATATAATGATAAATCTGCTCTGATTGATGAAGATAATAATATAAAATATTCTTACAAAGATTTGATAAAAGCAATAGACAATCTGAGTATCATATTAAGACGAAGTGGTTTTAAACAGAAAGAAAAAATAGCGATTTATATGAATAACTCTATAAACTGGATTATTTCATTTTATGCTTTGCTTAATATTAATGCTGTGCCAGTCCTAATTGATTATCAATATACAAAAAGAGAATTGGAAGAATGCCTTGGTAATTCTGAAACATATAATATTATTGTTGACGATAATCAGAATAAAATAAATGCTATCGATAATATTGATAGAATCAATAAGGCCATAGTTTTATCTAAAAATAAAGAAAATTCATTTAAAGATATTTTCAGGACGGTAAATTATGATTTGTTATCATACGATTTTGAAAGTATAAAAAATGAGACTGTTTATTATGATGATAACGAGATTATACTTTTTACCTATCGAGGTCTGGGATATGCGCTACCTGTTGTTTTAACCGAAGAATCAATTGTAAACAGCGTTTATAATAATATAGATGTGACACTTATAGATCCTTCGCTAATAATAGGTTTATTCCTACCTCTGCATCATATTTTTGCATTAACCAGCAACTTATTATGTCCATTAAGCGTCGCGGGGACACTTATAATTACCAATAATTATATGCCAATTAATATTTTAAGAATAATCGAAAAATACAAGATTAATTTTTTGCTTGGCGTACCGACAATTGTTAAATTGCTTTTATATTCTTTGAAAAAGCGGTCTTATGATCTGACTTCTGTTAAAAAAGGGGTTATAGGTGGCGACAGATTTGAAAAGTCCTTGTCGGATCAATGGCAGGAGGTAACCGGTAATTTTTTAATGCAGGGGTATGGATTAACAGAAACATGCCCTGTTATTTGCAACAGGTTGAATAACAGTAAAGCAGGGTCTTTAGGTCTTGCAATGAAGGATGTCAAAGTAAAAATCTTGGATGAAAATGACAATGAATTACAGATAAATAAACCAGGCAGATTATTGATAAAATCCAATACTTTAATGACCGGATATTATAACAATAATAAATTGAATAAGGAATTGATAAAGGAACAATTTTTTGATACTGGCGATATAGCCTACAGGGATATGGATGATTTTTATTATTTTGTTAAAAGGGATAAAAAAATAGCTAAAATTGGTGGGTCGACAGTTGATATGAATGAAATTTTAAATGTTGTTTTATCCAATCCTGATGTTTCAGCGGCAGAAATATCAATCGCTGAGGATAACCTATGGCAGGAAAAACTTGTACTTCATGTGGCTTTGAAAAAATGCCTGTCTAGATTAGAAATTTATGATTACTTAAAGAATAAGCTCTGTCCCTCAAAATTACCTCGAGATATTATTATTGAGTAGTAAAATTTTTTGATATATTTAATATTCTTCTTTAATTCTTCAAAAATTAAAAATTATATTCAAAAAATTGAAAAAAAATATAAATATTTGACAATAAAATCTTAAAAGAATAAACTAAAATATACATAAAAATAAGCTTTTTAAGCTTTATTCTAAAATTAAAATAAAAAATTATTATGAACGAGCTTGATGAAATATATATAAAAATCAAAGAAAAATATTATGATAATAATACTATTTTAAAAAGAAAGATCCCCAGAAAAAATTTTATAAGATTTTTATTGAGTGAAATAAAAAAAATAAGCGAATGGAACAATAAAAGTAAGTTGCTTAAATTTACATCATTTAATCTGAAATTCAAATTAGATCAAGATTTTAAAAAAAAGCTTGATGAGTTATTTTTAAATAATGTTTTATCAATAACAAAATATCTGGATAAGATAATACAAAACGGCTGGCAATGGGGAGTATTGTCGATTTTTGAATATAACCTGATTGTATATTTTGCAGATTTTTGCAACAAGATGTCAGTAATCGAAAAAAGTAAGAGCATTAACCATAAGGATTTTATGAAAATGGAAAATGCTTTTTTAAAGATTACAAGTAAAGAAAATATGCCCGATCAAATAGTGGCCGGGTTGGAAAAAATTCTTATATTTTACAATAAATTATCTTTTAAAAGTGTTGATAATATTAAGGAGGAATTGAAGAAATTGAAATATTTTTTTATACCTAATTATTATTATCCATCATTTTACGATTTGATTCTTGCATATAATATGGTGCATTATAAGCAGTATCTGGACTGGTCTGATTTATTTAAAACCGGTCCCGATTATGCGGTACAAAATAAATTTTATGAATGTTCGCAGGATACTTTCAATGGTATAATCAGATATATAAAAGACTTAAAAAAAGATATCGATGCTCTGGAAAAAGACAAAGTTCGTATCGAATGGTTTAAAAATTTGAGTGAAATTAAATCTTTAGATTATCCCGATTTGATTGTAAAATTTTATGAGAATAATCGGCATGATTGGAATAAAGATAAGGAAGATTTTTTTTTGTTTATTATTCTATTAATTGAAGATTTAATTAAAAAGCTGGATGAAATGTTGCATAAAGAATATCAGGTGATGGATAACAGGGAAAAAATTATCAATATAAGGCTTTTACAGGATAACGAGCTGGAAGTAATATATAATAAGCTAAAGACAGACTTTGAGTTATCAAAAGTAAAACATTTAAATCTTATACCACTAAAGATACCAATTAGAGAGTATATCCGCAAAGAATATCCTGATTCATTGTTTAAAGAAAATGATCATAAATACCTGTATCTTAAAATTATGAAAATGTTTAGTTATTTGAGGGAGATGGCACATATATTGAGAAAATATTATGATCCGATTAATGAGAATATTGAGAAAGATGAAAAAAATAAATTTATGATTGTAAGTCCTCAGGAGTGGAGAGGTGAACCTGTATTTGCCGTTTATAAATTTTATATTTTATTGTTTTTACAAATATGTGGATATTTCAGAGAAAATGATTTATTATCAGATATAAGAAAACTTCAGGATATTGAGAAAAAACTTAAAAGTAAAAAAGAAAAATACAATAATATAATGGGATCGGATGATTTCATTAAAGAAATGATAGAATAAAGAGATTAGTAATGAGTGATGTAAATAAAAACATTATTGGAAATGAATCTAATCAGGATGAAGAAAAACTTGAAGAATTATCTCAGAATGAACTTTTGAGTAAAAATTTTAAAAAGATACTCGTTGTTGATGATATAATGTATGTAGTAAAATCAATATCTAAAATTTTAAGAGACGAAGGTTATTTTGTGATAACCGCTATGTCGGGTAATGAAGCGCTTACCAAATATACAAAATTTATGCCCGATCTTATTACAATAGATCAAAAGCTTCCGGATATGACGGGAATGCAGCTTGTCGATAAAATAAGACAGATCAATGTGGGATATAAACCTAAAATAGTTTTTATTTCTGCTGTATATGACAAGGAAGAAATAAAAAATATATTGAATCTTGAGATCGACAATTATCTTCTAAAACCTTTTAAAAAAAATAAACTTGCAGAGATGGTAAAAGAAATTTTAGGTTGAATATTATTCAAAAAAATCATCATAGTAATTTTTATCGAAAATTTCCTCAAAATCTATTTTGTTAAAATCAACCGAGATCTCAAAATTAAATGATGCACTTTTTAAATAGCTTATTTCTTTATATAGCCCTGTTGTGTAGTTTTGCAGATAAATTGAAACTGATGTTTTATATTTTATGTAATCATATTTTGGATGAGTCCAGTAAAAGGATAAATAAATATTATGATATAAAAGTGTATCTGGCTTGCTGTTGTATTTATTTGAATATTTTATCTTAAAGCAAAAATTATCAACTTTTAATTTGTATTGAATATAGCTGTATAATAAAATATTTGTTTCTCCGTTGTAATAATTAATTTCCGGTTTAGCCTGTATAATAATTTCATTAAATTTTAGAATATAAAAATACAGATAAAACTGATTTGCAAATATATATGATCTTAAATGAGATAAATCTTCATCGTATTTATTATAATTATAGTAATAAAAATCAATTTTATGCGTGAATTTAAAATAATCACAAAAAGGTTCGGTAAATAATAAGTATAGTTTTTCATAGGAAGTGCCTGGATAAAAAATTTCATAATCTTGCTCTTTTAAAAAATAACCGTTAGAGGAAAATCCTGATTTGATTTCTGGTTTTTCTATTGATAATATTGTAAAAGCATTAAGTAGGGAGATGATTAAAAAAATAAATTTATACATGTTATCACCTTTTTAAAAAATTGTTATATCAAATGACTAATATAATAGACGCTAAAAACTGCAAAATCGTTTACAAATCGGATAAAAAAATGAAAATTTTTTTCTTGACTTAGTAATTATTAATTCGTTATAGTTTTTTATGAGGTGAGTATTATGAAATATAAAGTATTGGGTAAAACTGGTTTTGAAGTATCTGTATTGAGTTTTGGCTCATGGGCGATCGGTGGAACATGGGGTACAGTCAAAGATGAAGAATCATTGGCGGCTTTAAATAAAGCGATCGACATGGGTGTCAATTTTATAGATACAGCTGATGTATATGGAGATGGCCACAGTGAAATGCTTATCGGTAAAGTCTTAAAGTCACGATCTGAAAAAATCTATGTTGCAACAAAACTTGGCAGGCGTCTTAATCCGCATAATGCGGCAGGTTATAATAAAAGCAATTTAACTGGTTTTGTTGATTCCAGTTTAAAAAATTTGGGTGTAGAGTCAATTGATTTGATCCAGCTTCATTGTCCTCCTACAGAGGTCTACTATAATCCGGAAGTTTTTGCAATCATGGATGATTTTGTAAAACAGGGTAAGATTAAAAACTACGGAGTCAGTGTGGAAAAGGTTGAGGAAGCCCTGAAAGCTATCGAATATCCTAATGTAAAAACCGTGCAGATAATATTCAATATGTTTAGACATAGACCATCAGAATTATTTTTTGAGCAGGCAAAAAAGAGAAATATAGGTATCATAGCAAGGGTGCCTCTCGCCAGTGGTATGCTGTCAGGCAAAATGACGCAAAAGACAACTTTCGAAAAAGATGATCACAGATTTTTTAACAGGCATGGAGAGGCTTTTGATAAAGGGGAAACATTCTCTGGAGTTGATTATGAAACAGGATTAAAGGCAGTTGAAGAGTTAAAAAAATTGCTTCCAGAAGGATTTACTCTGTCTCAAATGGCTTTAAGATGGATATTGATGTTTGATGAGGTGACATGTGCCATTCCTGGGGCAAAAAGGACATCACAGGTTGAAGAAAATTTTATAGTTGCAGATTTTCCTCCAATCCCTGAAAAGACGATGAGCGAAATTAAATCAATTTATGAGAAGTATATAAAAAATCCTGTTCATTATATGTGGTAATTTTTTTTATATATTAAGAAGGAAATATAAAAATGAAAAAAATTTTATTATTATTTGTTTTATTATTTAGTGTTCATTTTTTAAACAGTATTGATGAAAAAAATAAGGTATACTATAAATCCGAAGAAGCTGTTAAAATTTTAAATGAACTGCATAGTCTTATTAATAAAAATAAATCAGGGAATAAGCATGTATTTGAGGCAATTAATTATATTAAAGATAAAATTGATTCTGAAGAGATGTACCTGCTTATAGACAGCGAAGAGGATAAAAATATTCTTTCAGGTGCTAGTTTTATAGTGCCTATGAAGGAGTCTACAATCGATAAACCTTATATACAGATGAATATTAATTATATTAATTTGTTTCCATACCAGAAGTCAATAATTTTTTCTATATTAATCCATGAGATCAAGCATGCTTATGATTATTTTACCAATAATGAATTATTTCAAATTTCTTATAATAATCTCTTAGAACAGTATTTGTTTCAAATGGATGCACTTTATGTTGAAGCGTTATTTATTGAAAATTATTTAATCCCTAATAATTTTGAATTGACTGATTTTGAACAGGAGATGGTTAAGAGTTTAAAAAATGATAATCTAGCAGGTTATTCGTTTGTAATTGAAGGCGTTGATATGGAACTTGTCTACTATATGCATAGATTGAAGACTGACAAACTAACGTTATCCGAAAAATTAACGAAATATACTGATTTTGGCAGGAAACTTTTGGATGATTTTAAATATCCAGAATCTGGAGATTACGAAAAATACTGTATACTTGTGCCGCTTTATTCCTATACCAGGTATATTTATCAGATAGTTTATGACTGTGTTTATATTGAAAATAAAATCAAACCGGAAGAATTCAAAATCGAAGATTATTCCAAAGATATAAAAAAAATATGCGACGATATGCTGATAATCCTAAACAAATATTTTTATGATTATCAGTCGTTTAGAAGCAAAGTTATTAGCCAGATCGATAATATTTATGAGAAAGTTTTTAGTAAAAGCGATTTAAATTACGAGTTTTTAATATTTAATAAACCTTTAATATTCACCCATTTAATTACAACGGATATTGTAGCGGATAAAATACGAAAAAATGAAATTATTACAAAAAATATGTTGATAGGCAATGTTGAAAAATTGCCTAATAAATTATCGCAGAGAAATGATGAGAATATTAATGCGGCATTAAAGCTTTATGATAAAAAGAAATATAAACAGGCAGCGGATATTTTGGCAAAATCATATAATGATGAATCTGAGAATACATTTATTTTGAATTTTTATGCAAAAGCATTGTACTGGTTTGACAGGGAAAAGAGTTTTGAAATTTATAAAAAATTAATCGATATATTAGATAAAGAGGATTATAAAAATTCTAAGTATGTTGAATATAAATTAAATAACGAAATTGATGAGATTGGTAACTCTGGTATTAAAAATGATTTGCTTGATGTATGTAAGGATATTCACAATATAGTTGGTAATAAGATTTATGTGAATTTATGGTTTATCGAAGCATATTGGAAGATCGGCACTTTATATCTTGATAAGGAAGATTATTTGAGGGGAGCTTATGAGATAACAAGATTTTTGCTGTGTGGAGTTGGCAAAGATGATGCTATAATAAATGAACAGGCAATGGGATACTTGACTGAAGCCTATACATTCTTAAAAAAATATGATCTTGCCAGATATTGTGCAGATAAAACTTTAAAGATTAATCCTAAAAATAAATATGTACTATATTTTATTGATAAAATCAAAAAAGAATATCATAAAGAGTAATGATGCGCATTGTTTTATAATTTTATAGCATATTTAATGCATATATATTGAATTATATTTTAAAATATGATAGTAAAATAAAAAAACAAAGGGATTATTATGAATATAGACATATCAAGAATTGATGACATTCTGATGAAATATCAGGGGAAAAGGGGAGCATTAATCCCATTGCTTCAAAATGTTCAGGACATATATGGATACCTCCCTAAAGAAGCATTAATTGAAATATCAAAACGTCTTAAAGTAACCATGTCAGATATTTATGGAGTAGCTACATTTTATACTCAATTCAGGCTTTCACCAACAGGGAAATATATAATTAAAGTTTGTCATGGTACAGCATGCCATGTGGGAGGAGCAAATATCCTTGATGAAATGTTTAAAAATAAACTTGGGATTTCTTTTAATGAGACAACATCCGATGGTTTATTTACAATACTTTCTGTTGCATGTCTAGGTTGTTGTTCTCTTGCACCGGTAGTCATGATTAATGATGAAACTTACGGCAAACTCACCGGCGAGAAATTTTCCAGAATAATAGATGATTATATTTCAAAAAGCAGTTAATTTTTATTCGACATATTATTAATTCTATTAAACTAAATTTTCTTCGAATGCCTTATTAAATTTTTTATTTATTTTATAAAATATATCCGTTAACACTGGATCGAAATTAATGTTCTTATGCTTTAATATGATTCTAACAGCTTCCTCATGAGAATAAGCGTCTTTATAAGGTCGTTTAATGCGAAGGGCATCATATACATCTGCAATGGCGACTATTCTTGAACTTAAAGGTATTTCAAATTCTTTTTTTCCATTAGGATAACCATGTCCATTCCATTTTTCATGATGATTGCCTGCCAGTATAGAGGCAAGTTCAAGAAAAGATTTCTTTTTATTCATCTTAGTAATTGATGATAATCTCTGATATCCATAAACACTGTGAAGTTTCATAATTTCATATTGTTTTTTTGTAAGTCTTTTTTTACTCTTTAATATACTATCATCTATACCAACTTTTCCAAGATCATGAAGAGAAGCACTGTAAAGAAGGTCTCTTATGTATTCTTTTTCTATAACGTAATAATCGGTATCACAGGTAATATGATTATTTTTTATTATTTTTTCCAACTTATTATTATTCTTAAGCTTTAATAATTCTTCAGCTAGTATTTTAGTATATATTGTTACTCTTTTCATATGATTTGCCGTTTCCAGATCCCGTAATCTTGATATTTGTTTTAATGCTTCTAGAGTTTCTTTCTGGAATTCCTGAAATTCATACTCATTAATTAATAAAATTTCGCTTATAAAAAAGATGGATTTCATAACCATTTTTAAGATAAAATTAATATCTCCATCATCATTAAAAGGTGTTACGGTTGGTTCTGAGAGTAATATATGACCAATGCATATTTTATTATTCATCTGTTCATATATTTTTTCAAAATCTTTTATGAGATTTTTATCTATATTTTTTAATATATTAATAATAATTGATTTTTTTAATCCTGTATTAATATTCAAGAGGTAATCATATACAACAGTAGCTTCTTCATTAAAACCTGATTTTACCATCTTAGAAATAAATTTATCAACTAGTAAAAAATCATACTCTTTTAATGTATAAATACTTGCTCCAAAATATATATTATTATCGATATTAATAACCTTATAATCTTCATCAATATATTTACTACTTTTTTGTAATTCCATTAAAATGGGCAAAAGAATATTATTGTTATATGTAATTTTCTTTTTATTGAATGAATGAAGATTTTTTAGTATTTCCATACATCCTTTTTGACCAATAATAGCATTCATTTTTTTCCAGAAATCATATAGGATGTTTTTAAAATCTTCCTTGTTTTCTGATAATTTTCTATGAATTATTTTAAAATCTGTTAATTCTGAATTGTTGATAATATTCTGATAGATCATTATAAGTTTTTCCAGATCAACTTTATTATCTGTATATTCAACTGCAATATCATAAATATAATTTGATAATGTATAATCATCACCATAAACATTTTCTATTTCATCGCCTTCGGTAGTTATTAATATTATTTTTTTGAAATAATTTGTTAAGAGATACTTTTCAAGCATGATGTTTATTTTCTGATGAAGTCTGAGTTTTGATTTTGAATTATCAATTATTTCACGTTCTATTTTATTTAAATAAGTTAAAATTGATTGAGTGATTACACGTTTCGTACTGCTTTCTACCAGTCTATCATTTTTACAGTTTATTTCGGTATTCAAGCCTATAATTTCTTGCATTATTATATTTAATAAAACAGAAAATTCATTATTTTTAGATTCATTTTTATTTAAAATTATACTATTTATAGCAGATATCGCTTTTACAAGATCAACAGGATATTGTTTTGAATCATAATATTCTTTTAAAATTTCTTTAATATCATTGCTTAAAAATGGCGAAATCAGACCGTTTTTTTTATTATTAACATTATCACTTAGCCCATTTTGATGATTCATTATATACCCTTTAAATTAATTATTATTTGAGGAGAATATTATTTTAAATTATATAAAAATTATAATCCATTATGGAAAAAATGTCCAAAAAAATATATAAATACACTACTGTCCGAAAGTTTTTGAAATAAAAGAATTTACAACTCCTCGATAATT
>CAZHHK010000082.1:0-15302 GCA_964531405.1 uncultured Spirochaetales bacterium
AATTTGTTTTAGATTATGTCATCAAAAAAGATAATTTTGGGACGCACTCTAAATCAAAAATAAAAACAATAATTTGTGAAAATGTGTAATAAAAGAATTGACTTTCTTTTGGTCTGTGTTATAATACTTTGAGTAAAAAAACTACTCAAAATTATGACGATGATAGAAAGCTTAATAACATCAAAAACTCGGATAAAGTTGTTGATGAAATTTTTTATTAATCCCGATACTATATCCTATCTGAGACAGCTTTCCGATGAATTCAAGGAATCTACTAATTCCGTAAGGCTTGAATTAAATTCATTGACAGAAGCAAAAATATTGTTAAAGCAAAAATGTGGTAATACTGTTGCATACAGGGCTAATTCCAAGCATCCGTTATTCAACGATATTAGAAATATTATTTTAAAGAGTATTGGTATTGATAAAGTTATTGATTCAATAATAGAGAATATTGGACGACCAGAACTCATTATATTAACCGGTGATTATGCCAAAGGGATTGATTCTGGTATTATTGATATAATTATTGTCGGTAGTGTGAATAAGTCTAAATTGGATAAGTACATTAATTCTGTAGAAAAAATTATAAGCCGTAAGGTTAGATATCTGGTACTTAGCAAAGAAGATTTTAATAGCCTTAAAAACAAGCTGAAAAAAGACGGTATGCTTGTTCTCTGGGATTAAAAATAGTATATTTCTTACGTAGTTTCGGCACGAAGAAATATTATTTATTGATTATTGCTTTTTTATTTTAATAAAATTTTTATAAATTTATTATTTTTTATGTGTTAATAAATTTATAAAAGAATTATTATTTATTAATAAAAAGAGAATAAAAAATGAAAAATCCTTCTGTTATAATGATGGGGCTTGGTTATATAGGTTTGCCTACTGCTGCCATAATTGCGAGCAAAAATATCGATGTGCTTGGCGTTGATATTAATAAAAATGTTGTTGATACAATAAATGATGGTAAGATTCATATTGTAGAACCAGATTTAAACGAACTGGTTGCCGATGTAACCCGTAATAAAAAGCTTACAGCATCGATCGCTCCAAAAAAAGCAGATGTGTTTTTAATTGCCGTACCTACTCCGTTTAAAGGCAAACATAAGCCTGATATTTCTTATGTTGAGTCTTCTATAAAAATGATAATTCCATTTATCCAGCCCGGCAATTTAATAATCCTAGAATCTACAAGTCCTGTTGGTACAACTGAAAAAATGGCTGAATTGATTTATAAAAATAGAAGTGAATTAAAAGATAAAATATATATTGCTTATTGCCCTGAAAGAGTTTTGCCTGGTAAAATTCTTATTGAATTAATAGAGAATGATAGAGTTATTGGAGGAATAAATAATGAATCAGCAGATAAAGCTGTAGAGTTTTATTCTTTATTTGTCAAAGGTAAACTTCATAAAACTAATGCTCGAACAGCTGAAATGTGCAAGCTTGTTGAAAATTCAAGCAGGGATGTCAGTATAGCTTTTGCAAATGAGCTTTCAATGATCTGTGATAAAGCCGGCATTGATGTATGGGAATTAATTGAATTGGCTAATAAGCATCCACGGGTAAATATTTTAAAGCCTGGCGCTGGAGTCGGTGGACATTGTATAGCAGTTGATCCGTGGTTTTTGGTTCATGATTTTAAGAATGAAGCTTTGATTATTAAAAAGGCAAGAGAAATTAATAATTATAAACCAAGATGGGTTATAAATAAAATAAGAGAAAAAGTATTACTATTTAAAAAGTTATATAATAAAAAGCCAAAGATTGCATGTATGGGGCTTTCTTTTAAAGCAGATATAGATGATTTACGGGAATCTCCTTCCTTAGAGATTGTTGAGAGACTTATTAAATTAAAATATGATATTATAGTTGTAGAACCAAATATTAAAAGTTATAAAACAATGCTGATAACTGATTGCAAAGTAGCTGTCAATGAAGCTGATATTATAGTATTTTTGGTTGGTCATAAAGAATTTAAATATTTAGATATTGATGATAAAAAAATCGTAATTGATTTTTGTGGTATATTAAAAAAGAATTAAGGATAAATATTTTGAAAAAGAAAGCATTAATTACCGGTATTACCGGTCAGGATGGTTCATATTTAGCCGAGTTATTGCTTGAAAAAGGCTATATAGTTCATGGTATTGTAAGAAGGTCTAGTCTTATCAATACTCACAGGATCGATCATCTTTATAAAGATCCTCATCAAAAAAATGTTAATCTGTTTCTTCATTATGGAGATCTTACGGATTCAACAAATATAATCAGGATTATTCAGGAGACTCAAGCAGACGAAATATATAATCTTGCTGCAATGAGTCATGTAAAGGTTTCGTTTGATACTCCTGAATATACGGCAAACGCCGACGGTATAGGTACATTGAGGTTCCTTGAGGCGATAAGGCTTTTAGGTATGCAGGATAAAGTAAAATTTTATCAGGCATCTACTAGCGAGTTATATGGTAAAGTTGTTGAGACTCCGCAAAATGAAAATACTCCGTTTTATCCAAGGTCTCCTTACGGCGCTGCAAAAATTTACGGTTATTGGATTACAATTAATTACAGAGAAGCTTATAACATATTTGCATCGAATGGTATTCTTTTTAACCATGAATCACCAAGGAGAGGAGAAACATTCGTAACACGTAAAATTACCATGGCGGCAAGTGCAATAAAGCTTGGTTTACAGGACAAACTCTTCCTCGGTAATCTTAATGCTAAAAGGGATTGGGGTTATGCAAAAGATTACGTTGAAGCCATGTGGCTTATGTTGCAGTATTATAAACCTGATGATTTTGTTATTGCAACAGGAGAGACTCACTCGGTAAGGGAATTTACAGAGCTTGCTTTTAAAGAGCTGGATATTGATATTATCTGGGAAGGCAAGGATGCAAATGAGAAAGGATATGATAAAAAAACAGGTAAATGCATAATTGAGGTTGATCCTAGATATTTTAGACCTACGGAAGTTGATATTCTTTTAGGCGATCCGTCAAAAGCAAAAAAAGAACTTGGATGGCAACCTAAAACAACATTTTATGATCTTGTTAAAATGATGGTAAAATCTGATTATGATGCTTTAAAAAAATAATATTATAAGGAAAATATAATGAAACTTATTATCCAGATACCATGTTATAACGAAGAAGCTACACTTGCAATTGCTTTAAAGGAATTGCCACGAAAAATAAAAGGCATTGATAAAGTTGAATGGTTGATTATTAATGATGGCAGTACGGATAATTCTGTTGAAGTGGCAAAAAAGAATGGAGTTGACCATATAGTAAGTTTTACTAAAAATCAAGGGCTTGCAAAGGTGTTTATGGCTGGTATTGACGCTTGTTTAAAATTAGGGGCTGATATAATAGTCAATACAGATGCGGATAATCAATATAATGCAGCTGATATAGAGAAGCTTGTTGAACCAATATTATCTGGAAAGTCAGATATAGTTGTCGGGGCAAGACCTATAAGCAATATAAAACATTTTTCTTTAGTAAAAAAATTATTGCAAAAACTTGGAAGTTTGACGGTAAGAGTTGCAAGTAAAACCAATATACCAGATGCGCCAAGCGGTTTTAGGGCAATAAGCAGAGAGGCTGCAATGAGATTAAATGTTTTTAATAATTATACTTATACACTGGAAACTATTATACAGGCCGGATTAAAAAATATGGCGATTACTTCAATACCGGTAAGAGTTAATGAAGATTTAAGACCTTCCAGGTTGGTAAAGAGTATTTCTTCATATATAAAAAAATCAATTATAACAATATTCAGAATTTTTGTTGTTTATAAGCCGTTCAGATTTTTTTTATCGATTAGTATTTTATTTTTTATTATTGGATTAATACCAGCAATAAGGTTTTTATATTTCTTTTTTTTCGTAAGTGATACGGTCGGGCATATACAATCATTGATTTTTTCCGCTATATTTTTATTAATTGGTGTTCAGGTTGGTATTCTTGCATTTATAGGTGATTTGATTGCTGTTAATAGAAATTTACTTGAAGATATACAGTATAGGTTAAGAAAGCTGGAACAGGAAAGAGCTAATTTAATAAACAAAACTAAATCAAAAAGCAAAAAGCAAAACAAGGCGTAATATGAATAATATTCTTGTCACAGGTGCAGCTGGATTTATCGGACAAAGGACTGTCGAATTATTGATAAACAGTGGCTATCAAGTAATCGGCTTGGATAATATAAATGATTATTATGATACCAGATTGAAACTTTGGAGAATAAATCAATTAAAGAAGAATAAAAATTTTTCTTTTATAAAATGTGATATAGAGGATTTTAAAAAGCTAACCGGTATATTTAAAAAATATAAATTTGATGCTGTAATTAATCTTGCCGCAAGAGCCGGCGTAAGATACAGCATGGAAAATCCTTTTGTGTATTTTAAAACGAATGTTGAAGGTACGTTGAATTTATTGGAATTAATGAAGTTAAATAAAATAAATAAATTTGTGTTGGCTTCAACTTCATCTTTATATGCAGGTTTATCAATGCCCTTTAATGAGAGCTTGCCGGTAAATACTCCGATATCACCTTATGCAGCAAGTAAAAAATCTGCCGAGGTTTTATGTTATACATACAATAAACTTTATAATTTTGATATTACCATTTTAAGATATTTCACCGTCTATGGTCCGGCTAGCAGACCTGATATGGCGCCTTTAAGATTTTTGAAATGTATTGATGAAAATAAACCAATTGAAGTTTACGGTGATGGCAATCAGGCAAGAGATTTTACCTATATTGATGATATTGCTTCAGGAACAGTTAAAGCTCTAAAATTACTAAATTATGAAATAATTAATCTTGGAGGCGGCAATAAACCGTATACAATTAATTATATGATTAAAAAGTACGAAGAATTACTGGGTAAGAAAGCGATTATAAATATAAAAGATTTTCATAAAGCCGATATGAAGGAAACATGGGCAGATATAAAAAAGGCTAATGATATTTTAAACTGGAAACCTAAAGTCGATTTTGATGAGGGATTAAAAAGAACAGTCGATTGGTATTTGAGCAACAAAAAATGGCTTAAAAATATAAGGCTGTAATTTTTTATATGCTTTTAAATGGAGTATAAAATGAAAAAAATATCTATTATTATTCCTATATATAATGAAGAAAAAAACATTGTTGAATTACATAAAGAAATTAAAGCAGTCTGTGATAAAAATAAATATATTTATGAAATTATTTTTATAGACGATGGGTCATCTGATAATACTAAAAATTTAATTAAAAATATAGCACCTGTCAAATATATTCAATTAAGAAAAAATTTTGGTCAAACTGCCGCAATGGATGCCGGCATAAAAAATGCAAAATATGATTATATTGTTACAATGGATGGAGATAGACAGAATGATCCTAATGATATTCCTAATTTGATAAAGCATCTTGAAGATAATGATTATGATGTGGTATCAGGGTGGAGGAAAAAAAGAAAAGATAATTTTTTTAAGAGGTTCATTTCAAGAGGAGCTCATTTATTAAGAAATTTAATTATAAAAGATGGAATACATGATAGTGGATGCAGTCTTAAAATTTATAAACGTGAATGCTTTGATAATTTGACTTTATATGGGGAAATGCACAGATTTATACCTGCTATTTTAAAAATAAAAGGGTTTAAAATAGGGGAGATTATTGTTAATCATAGACCAAGGATTGCTGGTAAAACTAAATACAGTTGGAAAAGGACTATTAAAGGATTTATTGATATGATTGCTGTTTGGTTTTGGAATAAATATGCAGCACGGCCATTACACTTGATGGGATCATTGGGTATAATATTATTAATAATAAGTTTTATATTTGGAGTGTATACCATATATATATATATTATTGGTAAAAAATTACATAATAATATAATATATCCATTATTGACTGTATTTTTTGGGATTACGGGGATACAACTGTTTGTATCCGGTTTGATTTCTGATATGCTTTCAAAAAATTATTATGGTAGCACAAAAGATAAATCATATCAGATAAAAGAAATTATCGAAAATAAATCAATTAAAAGCAAAAAAAAATTAGGAAGAAAAAAATAAAGTGAAAATACTTTTATTAAATTATGAATTTCCACCTCTTGGTGGTGGGGCAAGTCCTGTTTCTTATGAAATTGCAAAGGGTTTAGCGTCTTTAGGGCATAAAATTGACGTAGTAACAATGTGGTATAAAAATTTGCCGTTAGTTGAAAATATTGGCAATATTACGATATATAGAGTGAAATGTTTAAGATCTAAAAAGGAATTATGCCATTCTTGGGAATTATTATCATTTATTATATTTGCCAAAAAATTTTTAAAGAAACATTTAAAAACAAATAAATATGATATAAATCATACACACTTTATTTTACCAACAGGAATTTTATCTCTTTGGGTAAAAAAAAAATATGGCATTCCGTATGTAATAACGGTACATGGAAGCGATATACCTGGTTATAATCCTGATAGATTTAAATTATTGCATAAATTTACAAAACCTATAATAAAGAAAGTATATAATTCTGCGAATTTATTAATTTCTCCATCAAAATATTTGAAAGATTTAATTATATCTGAAATAAACGGTAGTAATATTGATTTTATACCTAATGGAATTTATCCAGATAAATTTAAGCCTAAAAAGAAAAAAAAGATTATTCTTTCAACTGGAAGATTACTGGCAAGGAAGGGATTTCAATATTTAATCGAAGCAGTAAAATATGATAAATTAGATTATGAAATACATATTTGTGGTGATGGGCCTATGATGAATGAGCTTAAATTAATTTCAAAGAATTCTAAAACAAAAATAGTATTTCATGGATGGCTTGATAACAGTTCAAAGAAGTATAAAGATCTTTTAGAAAAATCTTCAATCTATTGTCTTTTATCACTTAGAGAAAATGCCAGTGTTGCAATACTGGAGGCTATGAGTGCCGGCTGTGCAGTAATTACGTCAAATTTTGCAGGATGCCCTGAGACTATCGGCAAAGCTGGTATTATAGTTAATCCGACTGATATATCCGATGTACGAAATAAAATAATCGAGCTTATAAATAATCCTTTGAAAATGAAAAGATATCAATCGGATTCAAGAAAAAGAATATTGGATTTTTTTGATTGGAATAAAATTATAAAAAAATACGAAAAAACATTAAAACAACAATGCGAATGAGATAATAAGTTGATGTTATTTGCAAAAAGGAATTAACTATGAATAAAATTAAAATAAATTATAAATTTATATTATTTTTACTGATTAATTTAATTTATATTATAAATATTTATTTAGACATAAAAGAAGCAAATTTTGTTTTACCAGTATCTGTTGAAATTAATTCTGATTATAGTGATAAATCCAAAATTATTGCTTATAGAATTTCTGTTTCAAATTATGAACAGGAATTATTTAGAGATGAAAAATTTAATGTCTTTTATTCATTCAAAGGCGAATATTTAACTAATATAAAAATAAAATATCCGTCGGAAGCTTCAATAAAATTCATAAAAGTAATTATTGGTGATAAGGAATTTTATTGTAATGATAATAATATAAATGATTATTTTGTAAGCAGTAATATAGATGATAATGTTATACTGTTGTCAAAAGCATCATTATCTGCTTCGAGATCAGTGTTTCCAAAGCTTAACAAAATTATAAATTGGACAGGCGATTTTAATTTTTTTGTTATTAGATATATGATGTATTTATTTACATTTTGCTTATTGATTGCATTTAATTGTTTTATTAAAAATAAGATTAAGTTTAATTGCGAAAGCAATTATCTTTTGCAATTGAATGATTATTTTTTTTGTAATGAAAATAATAAATATTTATATAAAACAATATATAGGTCTTTGTTATTATTTATAATCATATTTGCTATTTTTCAAAGATTTACAATAAATGTTGTGCCATATGATGGTTATGATACCGGCAGTTATATAGTATTTTTAAAACATTTTAATGGTGAAAAAATAACTGATAGTGCGACAAGAGGATATCCATATCTTCTTTTTGTATTATCAATATTAAAAATATTTAATGATTTTTCTTATATTTCAATAGTTCAACATATACTTGGCATAATTTCAGGATTGATAATGCTGTATATATGGAATGATATATTCAATAAAAAATTTTTATTTGATAATAGATATAAGATTTTATTTGATTTTATTGGACTTGTATTAATTGCGCTTTATCTTTTTAATCAATCTGTTATAGTTTATGAACATAGCATTAGACCTGAGGGGGTATATCAATTTTTTTTAATATTGTATGTACTTGCCTTTTATAAGATAATAACTAATTTAGGCAGCAATAAAAATGTTTTTTTATATATGAATATCTTTTTCTTTTTAAATTATTTTATCTTTGTAATGCAGCCGAGATGGGGAATTGCTCTGATTTTTAATATTATTGTTTTTTTTATAATATTAATCGTATTAAAGATAAATATCATCAAAAAGATAATATTTTTAATCGCTACGCCAGTCATTTTTGCATTAGTTTTAATATATATTCCAAATAATATTTTTTCAAAAAAAGATATTAAAGGGACATTTTTATCAGGAAAACTTTTTTTTACTCATGTAAAAATTATTGATAAGATTTTGATTGAAGATATAAACAATCCTTATTTTAATAAATATGATAAAAATATTTTGCAGCAATTGGTTGATTATCATAAAATTGAATATAACAAAAAGCAATATAAACATAAATATTTGGGATTTAGTCATAATAATTTATTTTATGGAGATGCTAATAAATTATTGTTTGATAATTTTAGCAGGGATCAGTATAATGAATTTTGCAGGTATTATTTTTTTAGAGCAATAAAAAAATATCCTTTTTTATATATAAAAAAAGTTTTTTTAGAGTTAAGTCAATTTTATAATTTCAGCGGAGGAATGTACCCTTCAAGGAAATTTAAAGTAGACCATATTGCATTTGATCATGATGATGACAATGAGCCTGAGATAAGATACCTTCCGTTACGAAAGTATTCTAATATATTAAGTTATCTAAAAAGATCATATTATGATTTTAATGAAATCAGGTTTCCTGGTATCGAAGCCTTTTATTTTATTTTGTCAAGATTATATATTTGTACTTTTGTTGTATTTTTTATTATATTTATAAAAAAAATATTTGAAAAGAATTTTGATATTAACAATAATAATATTATTTTCGGTTTATTAATTGTTAATTTGTTTATTTCTAATTTCTGTATAACATTAACCAATGCAAGTATTTATTGCCTTGATGTTGACCGTTATATAGATGATCAGTATATTTTTGTTTTATTTTCACAGGTCTTAGCGGTTGTATATATATTTTGTAATTTATTAAATAAAAGGAAAGTAGATGATAAAAAATGAAATTAAAGAAATTATGCATAAATTGATAACTAATTTTAAATGGTTTCATATTATTATTTTTATTTTTATAATATTGATTAATGTGGCTTTGTGTATTTATACAACAATATTGGATAGGATTGATTCAATTGAGAATATATCAATCAATATTGAGACTAATGACCTTAATTATATTAAGGATGTCAGTGTTTTTTTAATATCTCCTGCTGATAAAATAATTAAATTTAAGATTGGTAAAACTGCAAATAATTGGGTATGGCAGGGTATGATAAAAAAGATATTAATTAGCATTCCTGAGAATAATATAAATAGTTTTAATAAAGTAACAATTAATATCGGTAAAAAAGAATTTTCTTATAATCTGGATGAGTTTAAAAGAAAATGGAAAATATCAAATGATTTTAATTTAAATGGGAAAGGACATGTTGTTTTTATTTCTCCTGAAGATTTAAAAATAAGCAAAAGTTTTTTTAATTATAATAAACTTAAAAGTATTATTAATTATAAAGGTGAAATAGCAATATTTAGAGAGAATATTTATAGGATATTTTTTATTAGTATTTTTCTTTCATTGTTTATTTATATATCATATTATTTGATCGTAAAGCCATATTATAAAAAAAATCATCTTAAATTTAAGGAGATATTAAAAAAGATTAATTTAAGAATAATTGTTATTTTTATTGTATGCTTTATTTTGGTGTTTATATTTTATATTATATTCAATTTTACCAACAAAATACTATTGTATTTTTTAATTATTACACCTTTTATAATTATGTGTTATGAAATTATTACTAAAACTTTAGATAGTGACAGTAATACGATTGTTGAAAGCTCTATTAACAAAAAGAATTTTTATATTTTGTTTTCATTATTATTAATCTTAATGATTGGGTTTATTTTACGAATAATCGGTATTGATTATGGATTTCCATTGATACTGGATTCTTCTATTTATAGTATAGTAGATTCCAGCAGGGATGTTATAAAGAATATGACGTTAGATACAAATTTTTATATGAGGCCCAATCATATAAGTATTTATATAAATACTATTTTTTATGAAGCAGCAAGTATTTTTGTTTTTCATAAACCGTTTATTGATACATTTAATGATAATATATTATTTTATAATCTTATTTCATTGGTAATTACTGCTTTATCCGGCACTGCGATGTCTCTCATTGGATATTTCATCGGCAAAGAATACAGTAAGATATTTGGTTTGATTATTGCGCTTTATATAAGTATATTTTCTGTATTTATAAATAATTCTCATGGCATAAATCCAGATCAGTCTTTGACTTGTTTTATAATGCTTGTAATTTTATTTAGTATAAAATATTTGAAGAATCCATCAAATAAAAATTTTTTCTTTATGAATCTTTTTTCAGTATTGTCATTATTGGAAAAATATCCCGGCATTATTTCATTCTTTTTAGTGATATCTGTAATAATTATAAAAGATTATAAAAATGGATATTTAGTAAAAAAGCTGGTATTTTCGGGATTTTTGCTTTTTATCTTATTGTTTATAATATCGCCGTTTTTTTTTATCAGAATATACACGGTGCTATATGAATTCTTTGATGAAGCTAGAGCTCCTGTTTTAAGAAGATCAAATTTTTTATCAAATTTGTATAATTATCCCATAATGTATCTTTATGCATCAGGTTTGATAATGTTAGTTTTTTTAATTATAGGCATTGTGGCAATTATAAAAAATGAAAAAATATTATCTTTACCACTATTTTTTGGATTTTTATACTATATGTTGTTGAGTAAAATTGATTTATGTGAGCTTAGATGGGCAATCCCGATGTATGTTTCCCCGGTTATTCTTTCATGCTATGGTATATACTTTTTAATAAAAAAAATAAATAATATTAAATTTAAATACGTATTTAATTTTTTAATTATATTTTTAGTATTAGTTGCTTTTTTAAATACTTTTTTAAAAGGATTACAATATTCTTTGATTTCTCAATTAAAAGAAACACGTGTTGTTTCAACAAATTATATTGAAATCAATAAACTTAATAAAGATGAAATTTTAGGTACAGGATTTGATCCGGTATTTCCAAGCGTAAGGAATGACGAATTTTTTCAGCTTTACGAGAATCCGATATTTATGGATAAAATAAAATATTTTATTATATCAAGCTATGTTTATGATAGTATAGTTTTAAGAGAAAAGATATTTCAGAAGGAAACAAAAATACTTAAAGATATTCGGGAAAATAATATTTTACTAAATGAATTTATAGCAGATAAAAAATATAAAACTGATTTTCTTTTAGAATATAAAAACATATTAAATGGCATTAAATATGTAAATTATTATTTTAAAAATAAGGATTTTATTTATTCCGGTCCAAATATTTATATTTATAAAAAGATTAATAATAAGGTGTAATTATTGTTAAAAAAGATAAACGAATTTGTATTAAATGTTTTTAAATTAAAGTCAGGCAATATTTATATTCAATTTTTTAGATATTTCATTGTTTCAGGTATTGCACTGATAATTGATTTTTCTCTTACAATTGTTTTGACAGAATATTTTAAAGTCTATTATTTAATCTCGTCAATATCTGGGAATATCCTGGGATTAATTGTAAACTATATATTGAATGTCTATTGGGTTTTTAATAAACGAAAAATTAAGAACAGATTTTTTGAGATTATTTTATTTGTATTAACCAGTTTTGCAGGAATGATAGTCGGACAATTTATCGTATGGTTTTTTACAGACGTAATAAGAATTTATTATGTAATTTCAAAAATAGTCTCAGTCTTTTTCAGTTATATAGTAAGGTTTATTTTAAGGAAAATATTCATTTTTTAATACATTATTATACTTTTTATGAATAATAATATCAGTGGGTTTCTTGTTTGCAGGTTATTGATTTTAATATATTTTTTTGTTATAATTAAAAATTTATTTTAATGGGATAATTTTGTATGTTTGAAGAAATTTTTGATGATGAAAATAATTTAATTGCAATGATAGTTAGGAGTAATTATAAAAATGAGGGTATAAAATTTTTTACTCCAGATGATTTTTCACAGCAGCTTGCTTATATGAATCATAAAAAGGGTAAAATAATTGAGCCTCATGTGCATAATATTGCTCCAAGAGAAGTCGTATATACAAAAGAAGTATTAATAATAAAAAACGGAAAATTAAGAGTGGATTTTTATAATAATAGGAAGAAATATTTAAAAAGTAAAATATTAAATACTGGGGATGTTATTTTATTGGCTAGAGGTGGTCATGGATTTGAAGTATTAGAAGATATTGAAATGCTTGAAGTTAAACAAGGTCCATACATTGGAGAAAATGATAAAACAAGATTTAAATATAAAAAGGAAGATATAATAAATATCGAAAATAATAATTTATGAATGAGTTTATCCCTGTTAATGAACCTTTGTTAAAAGGTAATGAAAAAAAATATTTAAATGAATGTATCGATACAGGCTGGATATCTGCAGAAGGTCCATTTGTAAAAGAATTTGAAAATAAATTTACAAAAATTGTTGATAGAAAACATGGAATATCGGTTTGTAATGGTACCACTGCTTTAAGAGTTGCACTTGCGGCATTGGCTTTAAAAAAGGATGATGAAGTTATAATGCCTGCATTTACAATTATTTCCTGTGCTCAAGCTATTGTAGAGCAAGGTGCGGTGCCGGTGGTAGTTGACAGCGATCCAATAACGTGGAACATGGATGTCAATCAGATAGAAAAAAAAATTACCAATAAAACTAAGGCTATAATGGTAGTGCATATTTATGGCTTGCCGGTAGATATGGATCCAGTGTTAGAAATTGCTAAAAAATATAATCTTAAGGTTATTGAAGATGCAGCTGAGATGATAGGTCAAGAGTATAAAGGTAAACCATGTGGCAGTTTTGGTGATATAAGTACTTTTAGTTTTTTTTCTAATAAGCATATTACTACAGGCGAAGGCGGTATGGTTGTCACAAATGATGATGATCTGGCTGATAGGTGCAGATCATTAAGAAATTTGTGTTTTGGACCAGGGAATAACAGGTTTATTCATGAGGAGTTAGGATGGAATTTTAGGATGACCAATCTGCAGGCTGCTCTTGGTCTCGCACAACTTGAGAGGCTTGATGAATTTATAAAGATTAAAAGAAAAGTTGGTAGATTTTATACCGAGCAATTACAAGATATTGATAAATTTCAATTGCCGTTGGCAGAAACAGATTATGCTAAAAATATATACTGGGTTTATGGTATTGTATTAAAAGATGATGTTTCTATTAATGCATCAAAAATGATGCAACTGCTTGCCGATGAAAAAATCGGAACACGTCCATTTTTTTATCCTATGAACAAACAGCCTGTTTTTATTAAGATGGGATTGTTTAAAAATGTTGAATGTCCTGTTGCACAAAATCTTGCTGAACGCGGGTTTTACATTCCGGGCGGATTGGCAATAACAGAGGATCAGATGAAACGAGTGATTGATGTATTGAAGCAAATTTCTAGAAAAATATAAAATTAAAGATGGTTATGAAAAAGAAAATTGCATTTATTATTAGCGGCAAATCTCCGATTACAAGTCCGGGCGGTTTGGGTGCATACTCTTACAATGTGGCAAAGATATTCAGCAAGATGAGATATCAAGTATTTATAATTGGCTTTAGCAATAAGAATGAAACAATTGATCTCGGTTTTGCTACATTGATACATTTTACAAACAGACTGGAAAAATTATTTGCTCTTGGTGCAATAATTATTGGTAATAAATTTGTTCATTATATGAAAAGTATAATTGACAAAAAAAATCCAGAAGAAGTTATAGTTTACAGTGCTGGTATCTGGGGTATTGCCGGAGTGAAATTAAAAAAAATATATAAAAATTTGAATTTAAAAATAACATCTCTTGTTGGATATTTTACCACGCATAAACATGAATATAGAGGTCATGTTATTGGCACGGTTGTCAGAGATTACGGCATTGGCACTTATTTATTTATGAAGGCATTATATTTTTTTGCCGTATTTTTTTATTCTCCCATAGAAAAAAAAATGCTTAATGAAACTGATAAGATTGTCGTTCATTATGAATCAACAAAAAAAATTTTAATCAAAGAATTTAAAAATTTGGATATAAATAAAATTAAAAAAATACCCTATTTTATTGATATATACAGCAGAAAATCGGATAATAAATTTAAAAATATAAAAAGTGCAGTTAATAAAAAAATAAATGTATCCGTTATATGTCGTCAGGATCCAAGAAAAAGTATAAATACTTTTTTAAAGGCTGTAAAAATATTATTTGATAAAAATTATGATTTTAACTGTTTTATTGCAGGCAGTGGTGTATTTTTAAAAAACAATATAAAATTATCTAAAAAACTTAAAATCTATGATAAAGTAAAATTTCTTGGATTTGTAGAATCAGTTGAAGATGTTTTAAATTATACGGATATATATGTCCTGCCGTCAGTTGAAGAAGGTAGCGGAGCAATTTCCCTGCTTGAAGCAATGCATAAAGGAGTTGCAATAGTAACAACGTTGTGTGATGGAATTCCTGAAAATTTTATTAATAATAAAACGGCTTTACTTGTTAAAATGCAGGATTATAATAAAATGGCAGAGGCAATTGAATTGCTGTTAACTAATAGTAAGAAAAGGAAAGAAATAGCGACTAATGTTAAAAAAGATTATATAAAGAGATTCAGTTTTGATAAAATGAAAAAAGGAATTGAGGATATAATTTTTGAAATGTAATTTTCTCAAAAAGTTCTTGTCCAATAATAAAAAAGCAATAAAATATTTTATAAAAATATTCGGTTATCTGATAACAATATTATCCTTTATTTTTATTTTTTATA
>CAZHHK010000083.1:0-15267 GCA_964531405.1 uncultured Spirochaetales bacterium
TAATATATCTTTAGCTCTCTTATCCAACTTTTGACTTTTTATCATACCTCCTTAAAAATATTATAAATATTAATTATCCTCTTCGTCATCATCAGAAATATCCTCTGTTAATGTTGACGCTTCATTAAATAAACTTTCTATTTCATCATTTGAAAAGCCAAGGTTTTTTATTTCCTGATTTTTTTCAAAAATTGATTTAAAATCTTCTAATGATTTTGAAGAAAAATCAAAATCTATTTTTTTTATCTCTTTTTTACCTTCTTTGTCTTTTACTCTAATAGCATTATTTTTTATAATAAGTACTCCGTTTTCTTTTTGCCGCCACACAGAAGGTTCGCTTGCAAATCCGTAAGCCGATAAAAGTCTGCCTACTATATTTGAACCATATTCATCTATCAACTTTATTATATCATTGATATCGGTTGTTTTTATTGTCTGCCTGCCGATTCCTCCTTTTTCTTTTGATTTACCTGTCTCAGCATTGTAACTTGCCATAAAATCAGATAAATATTGAATTAATTCATCATTATGAGCCGATTTTCTTTTTAAATCCTGCGCCATACCGTATTGAATATCAAATTTTCTTGCATCTTTCGGCATCATCTGCAAGTTTATAGTCGCATTTCTTATTGCCTTGGCAATATTTAAAAAGCCCTTGTTTTCAAGGATTTTACTGTATGTTTTATCTGCCATGCTAAAAAACTCCTTTAATAATTTTATTTTAAAAGGTTTAACAAACCTATTCCTTTGTTTATCCGGCTTTCCATAATTTTGCATTAAAAAAACTGAATATTCCGCGCAAAAATCAAAAAAACAATTAAAATCGCTTGTTGTTAAAAATTGACGGTATGATTGAAGCATTGGTATAAACTGTCCAAGCTCAGAAGAATCACTAGATTTGATTTTTATATTTGCAATTATTTTTTTATGTTCATCTATTATTTCAATCCATTTTTTACCAGTCTCATAAGAATCAATTTCAATAAAATCAGGAATATTCAATACTGAGATATTGGTAGGGGAATATCCAAATTGACTCATTTTTTTTAGATATACTGTATGAAACCCATTTATAGATTTTGATAAAATAATTTTTTTGAAACTTGTTTTTTTGTTAATAAAATTTTCATCAAGTTCAATCATATTTTTAATTAATTCCATTAAAGAAAATATATCAAGCTTTATTGATGTCTGACCTTTTAATAAAGGTTTAAATCTTAAAAAAATGTCTTTTATATGGTTATAATAAATCTCTTTTGGATAAATAACATAAATCTTTTTATCCCAGTCTTTTCCAAGTTTTATTCCTTTAACAGTCATCGATTCATATGATCCAATAAATTGTAATAACTCTTTGTAAAATAATATATCAAGATTTTCAGGATTAATAGAATCTGCTTTCAAACGATTAGTTCCTTTTACAAATGTTGGATTTAATAATTGAACTCCAGTAAATTTATTATTTAACTCATTTTTTTTATCAATTTCATAATTTAAATTTTTATAAAAATTAAAAATATTATTAATAGCATCAGAATATTTTAATTTTAACTCTTGATATTGCTTTATTATTCTATCATAAGTTTTATCAGCTCCTAATTGCTTAATATTTGATTGAATATCCCAGTCATTATCAGGTTTATCTTCATAATTTTTAACTTTTTTCACATAATCATTATCTTTATTTTTTACTAAATCCTTTTTAAAATTCTTAAAAATTTCACTTTTCTTTTTTAAATCAGAATATCTTATGGCATTTTTTAAACCATTACCTTTTTCAATATAATCAACCACAGGCATTAATTCTCTATATTGAATATCATTAAAATCATCTTCATTAATACTTTTTGAAAGTTCTATTTTAAAATAACTTCCACAATCTTTTATTAATAGATCAATTTCTTTTTCTTTAAATAAAGTATCTATCATTTTACAAAGCCCAAAGGTTTCTAATACAGATGAATATGTATCGGTTTCTTTCACTATAAATAATTCTTTAATGTCCATAATAAAATCCTTTTTTAATTTTTATCGGAAACAAGAGACATCTGCTCCTTGTTTCCTGATTGTATGATTTCATCTTTTATTTCAAATGATTTTTGATCGCACTGTCTTAATATTCTTACCATTGCAAAATATATAAATACATTTTTATTCCTGTCAAATCTCGTTAAACATTCAGCTAAATCATTATAACTACATGAATCATATTTCAGTAAATTAATCCTCTTATCTATTACTTTACCTAATATGTTAAACGAAGGAGAACTTTCTGTAAAAACGGAATGATGTTTTAGTATTGCGGTAAAAACAGATTTTAAAACTTCTTCTCTTATATTTGATTTACAACTATCCCAGAAAATTACAGCCCCGACTCCTGCATGTGGAGGAAGTTTAACTTTTTGATCTGTTTCAGGGTTATAATCCATGTGAGCAAGTTCTTCATCGTCATTAAAATCAACCGGATTTTTCCTTTTTTGATAATCTTTAGCCTTTGCCTGCCATTCTATATTTAATTTACCAAGATCATGAAACAAAAACATGGTCTTTACTATTTCATCAAAATTAAGCGAGTCATTTAATACAGCATTTATTTTTGAATAAGTATATTGTAACTGATCTTTAAAATATTTTTCATAAGCTTTTGTCATAAAATCAATATGTTCCTGATAAGTGTCTTTTGTTATTATGAAAAGCTTTTTTTCATTTTTATTCTCAAGTTTACCGGATTGCTCATTCCCTATATTTTCAAAGTTTAACCCTATATTCTCATCATATTTTATATACTTTGAATTTAAAATAATCCTTGACTCCCATTTTAAACATTCATTATCGGGAGATACTATTTCATAATCATATTTATCAAAATAATAACTTGATTCATCTTCACTGTTTTCTTTAATTTTTGGTATTTTTATAAGCCAGTCATTTTCGTCAATAATTATTTTTTTTAGCTTCCCAATTAATGAATATCTATACATCGAGACCGTATCATATAAAAACGGATTTATCATATCTTCGGGCTTATCAAATAAAACGATTTCAATAGCGTTTATCTCTCTTATTAACTTTGGAGCATATTTTCTATCAGGATTTTTCCAGCATACTTCAATATCATCAAACTTGTGATTTGACTGAACATTTTTTAAATCATTAATCTCTTTTTGAGTTAATACATGATCAATTATTTCCTGACTTTTAAAATAATCAAGATTTTGGCCATTAATTTTTTTTAATTCAGCCAAAGTGTCAAGACAGAGCTTTTCATCATAAGGCAAGTAAGGTTTATTTTTTTCTTCACCCTCAAGATTTGCTTTATCTATATCATAAACAAAAACAACCCCTTTTTCACCTTCATACCTTGCACACCTTCCTACCCTTTGCAAAAATGAATTAATCGGTGAGATTTCAGTATGCATTACTTCACATGAAATATCTATACCGACTTCTATAACCTGAGTAGAAATTAAGATTGCATTATCTTGTGAACTTCTTCTAAAATATTCCTTTAACTTTTCTTCTTTATGTTTTCTATCATTTTGAAAAAATTGAGAGTGCAGACATATAATTTTACAGTTTTCAGGAAGTCTATATTTATTATCATTTAAATCTTTAAATATACTCCTGCATTTATCAACAGTATTACAAATTACTATCGATCTGTTTTTATGACTTTTTATTATATCTTCTGCCTGTAATGTACTGTCAGCTGTATGTATAAGCCGCTCTTTATTATTTTGACTTTTAATTTCCTGTAATTGTTTTACATTAACTTCAACAGACTCACATGATAACTCTTTTTTAAAATCATTTAGTAACTCATTAGAAAGAGTTGCACTCATTAAAACGAATGGAGTAAAACTTTTAAATTTTTTTAATAAATGAAACATTGTACCAAGAGCTTTATCTGAATCCAATAAATGAAATTCATCAAAAATAAGATAAGATGACAATATAGCCCCGGCATTAATATTTCCCTGATTTATCGATAGTGATAAAGGTATTGATAATAAAGAGCTTAATGATTGATCTATAGTTGTAAAAATTATGTCACCCTCAAACAATTGATCTTCTGATACTTCCCCGGTTTGTAATCTCACATTAATATTTTTATCAAATTTTTCTACTTTATCCTTAACTTCTTTATAGAGCGAATTTGCTAATGTCCTTAATGGCAGGGAATAAATTAATTTTCGAGGGAAAAGTTTATTTTCCTTCCATGCAATTAAAAATGGCATTATTGAAGCCCATGTTTTACCCGCCCCTGTCGGAGCCTGCATAATTATATTTTTATCATTTAAAATTTTTTCTGAAATTTCCATCTGAAATGTATATGGAGTATTTCCAGTGATTTCTTTAAAATATTTTATAATTTTTTGTTTCATGTTTTTATTCGCTACTCCCACATACACAAACGAATAACCAGTTATAGGAAACAATAGCTCTTAACCCGTTGCTTTATAAGCAATAAGGAGTTTAAGCATCCTTGTTTTAAGTCTCCTATATCCTATTCAACTATCTCATATTTCCCCAGTCCAAATGTAGTACCCTTGCCGACTCCAATATATTGTCCCATAACAATCAAGGGATAATAATACGATATATCACCTTCATATACTACTTTACCTATAAAGCCTGAAATATCCTGTCTCCTGTAGTTCTGGCTTCGTGCATTTCTGTATTGTTCAATAAACTTTAATTCGAGCTTTTTTACCATGACTTTTTCTGATAATTTCCCAAACAGGATATGATCAAAATCATCAGGTTTATAATCATCCGAATAAAACAGATTCAAGGCAAAATACCTGTCGCGTAATCTTTTTATAAAACTCGAAAATTCCGGTATCCTCTGGACTTCTTTTCCCTTTATTATCCTTGTCGGGGTTATAAATTTTAGAGTTAATTCTACCGGTATATCTTTATCTATTTGTTTTATATTAAATGATATACCGCATGGTTTTATAATATTGTTTTCTATTATAGACTTTTTTTCACCATTAAATGGATTTACCTGTAATATTGAGTCAAGCGACATTTTACTTCTCAATCTTCCTATTCCGTTTTTCCCGATTTCATTTAATACCAGTATTATGTATGGCAGATAATTAATCATTTTGCCTATCACTATTAAATCAAAATTTATAAATTCACCGGCTTCATAGTCTGTCCTGATTTCCAGAGGAGAGTTAATTATAAACCCACGCGGAATATCAATGTTTTTCCTTAAATATATAGAATCATCCGGCACTATTGGAGAGAAGATTGATGTATAGACGCAATCCTTGATATTCCTGCATAGCGAGCACTTCGGCTTGTATTCCGTGCATACAAGCCTGCGAAGAGTTTCGCCAAATGCACCACGTATGATATTCCCTTTATTATATTTTGGCAGGATCATTTTTTCTTCAATAGAATAATTTACAACAAATTTGTATACATTAAATATTGGATAATTAAAATTCAATTTATTATACCCTCAACATACCTAAAGCCTTTAAAAAGCAAAGATATTATTGCATTAACTAATGGCAAATCCATATTTTAAATTAAATAAATTGCAACAATTATTTATCCCAATAAAATCGAAAAAAGAATCTTTATTTATAATAAAAAATTATATTCTAACACAGTGACAAATGCCTGTCATTAAATTTTCATATAATTAAATTTTTTCTAAATAACTTGATAAAATATTTTTTAATTCGTCATTATACTCTTTTGGTTCAATTATATAAACATGCGGTATCCACTGGCAAATTATATGAAGGATTTCTATAAATTGACATACAGAAGTTTCAAGTATAAGTCCGTCATCAAGCTCCTCAATTATTTTTTGTTCGGGGAATATACTTTTTTGTTTAAAATAAATACCAGCCTCTTTATCAATCTTTAATTTTACATTGACATTGCGTTCTTGCGTAAAAAAAATATTAACACTTTTTTCAAGCATCGACTTGATATTAATAGTAGAATCAATTTTTTCATTAAGTATGCTTAACGACTTTATATTATCTATTCTGTATTTTATAAGATATTTATTCTTTTCTGTTACAGCAAGCAGATACCAAAATCCATCAAAAAAAATAATTCTGATCGGAGATACTTTATAAGAATATTCTTTATTGCCGTTAACTTTTATGTATTTGATTTTAAGCTTATTACCACTATTAATCGCTTTCTCAATATCTTCTGTTATCTTATCATTTTTTTGTATATTAATGCCGTCGGGTATTTTTATATAGTAACAGTCTTTTTCTGATCCTGTTATTACTTTATTTAAAATAGCCTGAAATGATTCATTAAATTTATTTTTAAGCTTTTTTGTAAATTCATATAGTATAACGAGCAAAGTGATTTCTTCTTTTGTAACTTTAATTTTTTTCATATTAAAATCATTAAAAAATTGATATTTACCTGTGGATTTGCCATTTTCATTATAAACAGGAGTAATTGGGATACCGGCTTGATTTATTGTATCTATATATCTATAGATACTTTTTTTATTAACATTAAGCTCTCTTGCAAATGTGTTTATATCAACAGGATAATGACTTTTATCAAGAATATTTATAATTTTTAATATGTTTTCAATTTTTTCATACTTCGGCATGTTACTTCTTCTATTATTATCATAATCAATCATTAATTTCAATTTTTTTTAAAATATTATTAAATCAATCTACACAAACATACCTAAAGATATTTCAATATTTAAATGAAATAATATATTTAGTTTTTAAACACTTCTTAGATATTAATACTTTAAGACTAAAATAGTTGAATTCATTAGGCTCTTATGATATAAACTTATAGTTAAAAATATTCTACTTGGCAAAAAAGAATATATAAATTAATAGCATGGAGATTAATAATGTATCCTATCCATAAATTTTTATTTTTTACACAAAATAATTACGAGGGAATTTATTTTTTTACCGCAATTTTATCGGCTTTTATTTATTTTAGATATCTTGCAAAAATTGAAAACATCGATCTTGATAAAATTTATGAAGGCATTTTTTATGGGATATTGGCAGCGCTTATTACTGGCAGGCTTTTTTCTTTTATATTATGGTCTCCGGAGAGATTCTTTAATAATCCTATTTCCTTCTTCTATTTCAATGAAGGCGGAATTACCGTTACAGGCAGTCTAATGGGAGGTTTAACTGCTGGTTTTATATTTGCACGAATTAAAAAATTGAGTTTTTTATATCACATGAGAATATTTATTCCAGCAATTTTTCTTGGCCACGTAATAGGCAGATTCGGTTGTTTTTTAAATGGTGATGCCGGTGGAGTCCCCACAAATCTTCCATGGGGTGTTGTTTTTGATCCTAACAGTGTAGCTTATACTTATACAGGTATAGCACCAGGGACACGTTTACATCCAACTCAAATTTATGAAATGATTGGTACTTTTTTGATGTTTCTTTTTGTAACATTGACATACAATAATGAATGGTTTAAAAAAAGGATGTTTATCTGGTATGCTCTTGGTTACACTACGGTAAGATTTATTGTTGAATTTTGGAGAGCCGACGTAAAAAAATTCAATTGGATGCCTTATTTATCAAGCGGGCAATTGATTTCTCTTGTGGGATGGCTTATCGGTGCAATAATACTGGTCTGGTCAATCTTTAATGACAACAAACTCGATGTAAAAGAAGAAAACATTGCTCGTTTAAAAAAATAACAATTTATTATAAATACACTTTAAAGTATTCCATTTGTCCATCAAGCGCTAAAACACTCAATGAAGACTATAATTGGTAAGGATTTAATTATTATTTTTGATTGAATGCTCGGCGAAGGAGATAAAATGAGCAATTTAAAATATTATCTGTATTATCTTGATAAAAAGATCCCATTAAATCCTGATATAACATATACAATCGGCAGAGATACAAAAAATCTAATTCAACTTCCTGGTCAATTGATCTCCAGGCATCATGCAAAAATTTACTGGCAGGATAAACATTTTATAATAGAAGATACTAACAGCACTAACGGCATTTTTATAAATGGACAAAAATCCGATAAATCTATTTTATATGATGGAGATCATATTGTTATCGGCACGTTTTATCTTGTTTATAGAGAGTATGATATACAATATTCTGATGAAATGGAATTTGATGATACACTTACTGACACCCTCCTTATCGAACATCAGATTGCAGATTTGTTAAAAAGCATAAGTGATATTCAGATAAAAGACAAACTTTTAAATCTAAAAAAAATCATGAATAACGTTAAAACAAAACTCGATAGACTTGCAAACCGTGACAGACTCACTAAACTTTTTAACCGCAGACATTTTGACGAGGAGCTTAAAAGAGAATTCGAACGGGCTGTTAGATACAAATTTTCCATATCACTTTTTATGATAGACATAGATGATTTTAAAAAAATCAACGACACTTACGGACATCAAAAAGGTGATCAAGTATTAACAATCGTCGCATCTATTATATCAGAGAATTCCAGAATTAACGATCTTGTAGCCAGATATGGCGGTGAAGAAATTGTAGTTGTAATACCCGAAATGTCATCGGATAACTCAATGTATATTGCAGAAAAAATAAGAAACAGGGTTGAAAAACTCGCAAAAGAGCGTTGCGGAATACAAGTCACGATAAGTATTGGTGGAGCATCAAGTAAAAAAAATGACACACCCCAAAGTCTAATTAAAAAAGCAGACAGAGCATTGTATGAAGCTAAAAAACGTGGCAAAAACAGGGTTATAATAAATAATTCAAATGAATGAAAAAACTTGCCAGGTCTTATGCGCAAATTATCCTTCCACATTAAAGCACTCAAGACTTAAGGATAAACTGCTTTGGTTAATAGGAGATAACAATCCTAATAATATACCATCAATTAATCACATTTGAAAACAAGTTATCTTCATCATTGGTATTTAAAAATAACCACCAATATAAAAAATGCTTTTATTCTTATTTATCTTATTTATATAAGGCTTTTTCTGCTCATCAATAAAAATTATCTTCTTAACCTTGCAATAGTCACTCCAAAATTTGTTTCATTACTTGACACAAGTTTTTCATAATTATATTCCACAACAAATGGACAATTTTTTAAGTAATCCTGTATACAGTTTCGTAAAGCTCCGGTACCTTTACCATGAATAATCTTTATTATCTCCGTTTTATTTATTAGGGCTTCTTCTATAAATTTATCAATTTTTCTTTCGGCATCCTCATACCTGTAGCCGCGCAGATCAAGAGTAATTTGTGCTTTAGGCATATCACTGTAATAATTTAACGCTTTTTCTGTTTTTATTTTTGATTTTTTTAAAGAAAGATCATCAGAATCAAAATTGATTTTCAAGATACCTACCTGAACTAGATACTGCCCTTCATTGTTAGATTTATCTACAATAATACCATCAACATCTTTTGATATTACATGAACCTCATCACCTTTTTTAAAAATTTTTTTTGACTTTTTATCTTTTTTGTTTTCATATTTTAACTCTTCTGTAATTTTATCAAACAATTGCTTGCCTTGTTTAATTTTGTCTTTAGATGCATTTGATATTTTTATTTCATGAACGATATTTTCAAATTCTTTCCTTGCCTCTTTTAAAAAATCAGTTTTTTCCTGCCTTATCTTTTTATCCAACTCTTTTATTTTTTCATCCAAATGAATCTTTGCATTTTCAAGGTCATTTCTTAAAAGCTGATTTTCCATTTCTTTTTTATTTAACTCGTTTTTTTGTTTTTCAAGATCCTTTAATTGTTTCTCTAGTCTTTCCTGCAATACGGCAACATTCAACATATCTTTATCAATAAAATCCTTAGCTCTATCGATTATCTCATCGCTCATGCCAAGTCTTTTAGATATCTCAAATGCCTTACTTGAGCCAGGGATCCCGATTTTCAATTTATATGTAGGCATTAAATTAATTCCATCAAATTCCATCGATGCATTTTGAACACCATTGGTATTACTTGCAAAATTTTTAATTGCAGAATAATGTGTTGTCATCAATGCAAGAGATTTTAATTCAATCAATTTAATTATTATGCTCATTGCAAGACTCGATCCTTCAATAGGATCTGTACCGGTACCAAACTCATCAATAAGAATCAGCGATTCATTATCAGCGTTATTAATAATATCAATGATTTTTTTTATATGGCTTGAAAAAGTTGATAGAGACTGCTCGATGGACTGATCGTCTCCTATATCAATAAACAATTTTTTAAATATCGTAAAACTTGAAGTTGAAGATGCTGGTATAGGAATTCCACTCTGCACCATCAATACAAATAACCCAAGAGTCTTTAATACTACTGTTTTTCCGCCCGTGTTTGGTCCTGTTATAACAAGAATTTTAAAATCTCTCCCAATGTTTATATCCAGCGGTACAGCTTTCTCTCCAAGCAACGGATGAACGCCGGATAATAAATTTATATATCTTTCATCGGAGATTACTGGCGAATAATAATCATTTTCAATACCATAGAGTGTTTTTGCATACAATACATCAAATACGAGTAATTCTCTATCAATGATTTCCAATTCAATATAATTATCTTTTACATGTTTTGTGAATTCATTTAATATTCTTAAAATTTCTTTTTTTTCTTCATCCTGAAGTACAACAAGATCATTGTGCAATTTTATAATCTGACTTGGTACTACAAAAACAGTTTGCCCTGTTGATGAAGTGTCAAGTATTATACCGTCAATCCTGTTTTTATAGGCAGATTTTACAGCAATACACAACAGCCCTTCTCTTATGGAAATTATTTCATCCGAAACATATCCCTGTTCTTTATATTTTTTCAAATATTCATTCGCAGATTTATGAATTTTATTATTAATCTCAATTATACCTGATCTAATATTTTTTAATTCACTGCTTGCTCTGCTGTCAATATTGCCATCATGATCAATGTACTTCAATATATCAAGATAAAAGTCGTCTTCCAGTTTATCTACTTTAAATAATGAATTAAAATCTTCATAACCTTCGATAGTTAATCTTTTTTTTATATAAAAATACTCTTTAACCGAAAAAGCAAGCTCAAAAAGTTGGATCTCGTTAAGAGTTATCCCCTTGAGGCTTGCTTCAATTTGCTTCTTAAAATTATAGATTACAGATAGATTTAATTTTTCTTCTTTTTCAAGATATTTTCTTAATGCAATAACAAGATTGTGAC
This sequence comes from uncultured Spirochaetales bacterium, assembly GCA_964531405.1. Classification (GTDB taxonomy): domain Bacteria; phylum Spirochaetota; class GWE2-31-10; order GWE2-31-10; family JAFGQB01; genus CAZHHK01. Next base: position 11,193 of record CAZHHK010000083.1, read on the forward strand.
TATATAATATTTTTTCTTTACTATTTGAAGGTATTGTATTATTAACCGAATTAGCGCCTTCTGTACTAAGGCAAAATTGACTTATCCTTCTTAAAATTTTATCAAATTCAAGTTTTTTATAATCAAAATTAGTAATTAAATTTTCCATTCTCAAATTTTATATTAATCGTTTGCTCTTCTTTGCTTTTTAATTTGACGCTAATAGTTTTATTATTATTTAATACCTTAATAGAATAAATACCGGGAGGAAGATATAAATCTTTTTGAAAATATGCTCCAACTTTCTTAAAGCTGAGATTTGAATAATTAATGTAATTATATTCTCCTCTTTCGAAGAACAATCCCTGATTTTCATTATTAATAAGCAATGGCAATTTTGACACATTGCTTATTATCTTTATTCTGCATGGCTCGGGAATCAACGGAGTATGAATAACTACAGTTCTGTCATCTAATGAAAAATTCATTGTGAATTTTTTATCAACATAACTTATATCATCTTTCTTAAAGTCTTTTACCAAAAAAGTATATCTTATTCCTGATTTAAAAGCATCTTCATTCCTACCTTTCTTCATTAATACAAAATCTTTAACTTTAATATATTTGCCATAATAAAAAACATAGAGATTATCCTCTTCTTCCTTTATCTGATTGATCCTTTTGTCAGGATAATTCTCAAATGAAAACAACCATTTTTGAGTTATAGAATCCCAGAATCTGAAATATACAGATACTTCCTGTGGCCATAAATCAACTATATAAATAACAAACATCTGTCCGTTTTTCGTATTCTTATTCTTTACTTGCAATGCTCTTGGAGACACAACAACTTTTTTGAAATTTTTATACGAACCGCTTACAATGCTTATATCGTGCTCCCCTTGAGTCAGATAAAATGCTTTTTTATATTTCCTGGGAATATAATCATCATAATTGATTTTAACTTTCTTTTTATTCTTGAAATTGGCATACATATCTTTAAAAAGCTTTAAATAATTTTTTTGAAATACCGCTTTTTGATACTTGCCGTCTATCCCTATGAATATACTATCAACATTCATATTTACTCTATCAAATTCAACAATTATCTTGCCGTATTTTTTATTCGCAATAAATTCATAGTATGAATTAGTCGAAATTATAGTGAAAATCAAAACACCTATAAACAATATTGATAACACCGCAACTTTAAATATTAAGGATTTAATTTTATTCTTTTTCATGCTGGTAAAAAAGCTTGCATTTAGCAGCTTTTTATCATTAAGCAAAAGTCTCCTGATTGAATCTTTAATTTCAAAAACATTGTATTTTTTAAAATAATTTCTTAAAAGATGTATTAATGGAAGAAGATTTTTAAATCTTCCCTTAATCTTATGATTAAAAGTTTTTCTTAATATTTTTCTAGCAATCAGAGGAAGATTTTTTATATATTTTGTTGCCGGAGTATATTTACCCTTTGATATGGCAGATATAACTTCGGCACTGAATTCATTTTTATAAGGTCTCACTCCAGTTATCATTTCATAAAACACTATACCCAATGAATAAATATCAGATTGAAACGAGACTTCATTTTTACTGGAAAACTGCTCGGGAGCCATATACGCAGGCGTACCAATTACAGTCCCTTCCTGGGTCAAACCCCTATCTTCATCTCCAGGTTTTTTTGATATCCCAAAATCAGTTAATTTTACATTGCCGGTAGTCGAAATTAAAATATTATGCGGTTTAATATCTCGGTGAATAACTTTTTTAGTATGAGCATGATGAAGCCCTAAAGCTGCCTGATATAGTATAAACAATGCTAAAGGCACAGGAATTTTTTCATTTTCCTGAATAATTTCATTCAAGGATTTACCTTTTACATACTCCATTGCGATATATGTCGCATTACCTTCTTTAAAATGATCATAAATCTGGACTATATTTTCATGACGGAATTCCAACATGATCTTGGCTTCCTGCAAGAATCTCTCGCTTGCTTCTCTATCTCTAATTGACAATTTTTTTAAGATTATTTCTTGTTTTAAAGTAGGATGCTTGGCAACATAAACTTCACCCATCCCTCCCTTTCCGATTCTTTTTGTTAAAATATAATTTTTAATTTTAGGAAGTTTATCCGGCATATTGTACACTCTATATTAATTATAAGATTTTAATAATTTATAGTAATATAAACAAAAAGTCAATTATAATATGAAATGCAATAGTATTCATTTTTTAAAAAAAAACCATGAATACAAAAATATATTCATGGCTAAATTATTTCAGAAAAAATTTATTTTATTTCTTTCAATATATCATTAACTTTATCAGTTTTTTCCCAGCTAAATTCACTTCTACCAAAATGACCGTAAGCTGCTGTTTCTTGATAAATGGGTTTTAACAAATCTAAAGTTTTAATAATACCCGCTGGAGTTGTATCAAAAACTTTTTTTACAGCTTCCTCAATTACTTTTTCATCTATTTTAGAAGTTCCGAATGTTTGAACTAAAATTGAAACAGGTTTAGCAACGCCGATTGCATAAGCTAGCTGCACTTCGCATCTTTCACACAAGTCAGCTGCTACTATATTTTTTGCTATATACCTTGCCATATATGCTGCAGATCTATCAACTTTTGAAGGATCCTTACCGCTGAATGCACCGCCGCCGTGTCTACCCATACCGCCATAAGTATCAACGATTATTTTTCTTCCGGTTAGACCTGAATCCCCATGAGGTCCACCGATAACGAATCTTCCAGTAGGATTAACAAAGTATTTAGTATCCTTATTCAATAAACCTGTTGGTTCTAAAATTGGCTTTATTACTTTATCAATTATCGTATCTTTAATTTCATCATAACCGACATTATCATCATGCTGATGAGAAATTACTACTGTTTCAATTCTAACAGGCTTATGACCTTCGTATTCAATTGTAACCTGACTCTTTGAATCAGGTCTTAACCAAGTTATATCGCCGTTTTTCCTTAAAGTTGTAGCTTTCCTCAATAATTGATGTGCATACATAATTGGAGCTGGCATTAACTCAGGTGTTTCTTTACAAGCAAATCCAAACATCATACCCTGGTCACCTGCACCCTGTTCTTTAAATAACCCCTGACCTTCCGTTACACCTTGAGAAATATCTGGGGATTGTGAATGTAATGTATTTAATACAGCCATTGCCTCATAATCAAGACCATACTCAGGTCTGTCATAACCAATTTTTTTAGCAACACCTCTAATGATTTCCTGATGATCTAAAACTGCTTTTGTAGTTATTTCACCGCCGACTAAAACCATTCCAGTTGTTGTAAATGTTTCACATGCCACTCTAGATTTTGGATCCTGCTTTAAACATGCATCTAAAATTGCATCAGATACCTGATCACAGAGTTTATCCGGATGTCCTTCACTAACTGATTCTGAAGTAAATAAATACTTTCTACCCGCCATTATTATTATCTCCTTTATTTATTTTTTTCTATAGTAAAAAAATAAATAAAGAATATACGATAATTTATAGAAAAAATCAAGAATTATATTGAATTTGCAAAACATTATTGAATATGGATCAATAGAAATTAATAAAAAAAAACCTGGCAACGACCTACTCTCCCACAGAGCTGCCTCTGCAGTACCATCGGCGCTGAAGGGCTTTACTTCTGTGTTCGGAATGGGAACAGGTGTTACCCCTTCGCTATCAGTCACCAGGAAAATTATTTAATTAAATAATCTACTAATTTTAGTCTAGAAATATATACCATATTTTTCTTATTTAGGCAATATTCCATCTTAATAAAAATATTTTTGATAAAATATAATAAAATAGTCAGGCCTCACGAATTATTAGTACTGTTTGGCTCAAAGCTTTCACTTTTTATACCAACAGCCTATCAACGTCCTCATCTTGAACGATTCTTTAGTCCGACCACCAATTAACCCATTAAAAGTTTTTTGATTAAATCAAATATTATTCAAATACAACTACTTTATTTTAATCATTACTCTTAATTTGTTAATTGGTGGTCGGAGGGGATACCTCATCTTAAGGTGGGCTTCCCGCTTAGATGCTTTCAGCGGTTATCC
>CAZHHK010000084.1:0-15081 GCA_964531405.1 uncultured Spirochaetales bacterium
GCTTTTTAATTTTTAGACCTTAGGTCACGTATTTGTTACGCTATCAAATTTTTGACAAAAAAATATTTTGACAAATTGCTGGAGTATGAGTCAAATGTTAAACCCGACGAAACAGTTTTAAAAGAATCCATTGATACAATGAAAAAATATTTTCTTGTTTCGGGGAGGCTTCTTGGACTTGACCTTCTGCCGGAGAATCAATACCCTGATGATGTTAAAGAAGAGTTAAGCCTCATTGATAAAGCTGAAGGTTTTGTTGATGAAACACCGATTTTTAAATATAAGGAAGATTACTCACAATTTAAGCCCCGAGGACATTATACGAAATCTGAAATATTAAAAAAGTATTTTAAGGCAATGATCTGGTATGGACGTCTGCACTTTTATTGTGTAAAAAACAGAAATGCAAAAGAAGATGCTCTTGCGCTTAAATTGACTCCAGCAGCATTGTTATTGACAAAGATAGCAAATGAAGACAGCGAAATCCTTGGTTTATGGAAATCTGTATTTATGCCGATAAATTATCTCATTGGTGAATCCGATGATTATACCCTTGCACAGTATATCTCTCTTAAAGATTTTGTAGATTATGCCAACTTAGGACAATGGCTTGAAAAAAAAGAGAACATTTTGAAATTTATAGATACGGCAAATAAAAAACTGGGATCGCCGAAGATTTCAGGAAATACCTTAAGACAAAGCGGTGAATTGTCAGCAGATAAAGATGTAAAGCCTCCGCAGGGTTTCAGACTGTTTGGGCAGAGATTCACATTTGACAGTTTTATACATAATCTGCTGTCCTCTCCAAGAGTGGGGACTGATCAGGCGCCGCGCAATATGGTCAAAGGTATCGACATAATGGCAGTATTTGGTAATAAATTTGCAGATCAATTGTTAAGCGCAGAAAAAAAAGAAATCGCTCGTTTTGACATCAATTACAATGCTTCTAAAAATATGTTTGATAAATTTGATAACAATGACTTTAGGTCTACTTTTTACAATAGCTATTTGAGAATCATCAAAGAAACAACAAACCCCGACAATCTGAATAAATTTTATTTTACACAGTCTGATGCATGGGACAAAAAATCATTATTGACTTCTCTTGGTACATGGGCTGAGTTAAGACATGACACAATACTTTATGTAAAACAAAACGCAGGTGAAAAGGCAGGCAAAGGACCTGAAATGACATGGGTTTTGGATCCAGTGGAGAGGCCAATAGGATATGTAGAGCCTAATCTTAATGCTTTGTATTGGATACAATCAACATTGGAGGATTCCATTGATCTTTTATCATCAAACGGATTTATGTCTGAAAAATACAAGGAAAAATTTAGCAATTATAAGGACATGATCGATAAACTTACAAGTATAGCAGAGCTTGAAGCAAATGATAAACCTATATCAAAAGAGCAGAATGAATATATATATTCTATACCATATTTATTATCAAAGATTGTTTTGCCCTCGACGTCAACTGACTATATCGAACAGAAAGAATTAAAAATGGCTCTTATCGCAGATGTCCATACTGATTCAGTAAATAACAAAGCACTTGAAGTAGGAGTCGGTGTGCCTTACAGAATTTATGTTGCATTAAACGATGGTACAGGCGGTAAAAGGATAGCCGAAGGATATACTTTTAGCTATTATGAATTTGCCCAGCCGCTTGATAATAGGTTGAATGACGATCAATGGAAAGAACAGGTTTATTCAAATTCCGGTGTTGAAGATAAAAGACCAAAATGGCTAGATATTATTTACAAATAATTTTTTTAATACTTTTTGTTTCGTGTAATAAAAATGGTTATCCATATAAATATCATAAACAGGAGGTGTCGATAAACGGCACCTCTTTTTATGATAAAAAAAGTGATATAAAATATTTGCCGGATAATGCGGTGCCATACAGCGGCACAGTAAGCCATCATCTTCTTGTTTCAGGTATTATTGATAAATGGTTTCTAGAATTAAAAAACAAAAGAAAAAATATAAAGACTTTTTTTATTGTAAGTCCCAAGCACAATGAATACGGTGAGAGTATTATTTGTATATCAATGCTTGACTGGAAGCTAAATAATGAAATCACAAAAATAAACAGGGAATACTCTTCGCACCTTTTGAAGCATTTAAAAATAAGAGAAGACAGAAATGCATTTCACCATGAGCATGGTATATATTCTCTTTTGCCTTTTATTAAAAAATATTTTCCTGATGCACAAATCGTGCCGATTTTAATGGATGAATACAAACGTCAAAATTCAAAAAGTATGTTGCTTGCGGATAGTATTTCCGAGATTGTTAACAAAGATAAAAATACTTTTTTAATAATTTCTATAGATTTTTCTCATAGGGGTGATAGAGAGACAACTGACAAAAGGGATGCTATATCTGAAAGAGTTTTAAATTCGCTTGACTTAAATCATCTGAGTAAAGTCTATTCAGATAACAGCGCCGGATTGATTACATTATTTTATTTTGATAAAAATCTAAATCTGGATAAAAATCACATTTTTTATCACACGAACTCAGCGAAAATAACTGGAGAGGATGATATTAATGATATAACAAGTTATTTTTTTACATTTCAATATCATTAAATTTTTTTTTATAATAAATGGTATTAGCTCTGTAAATTTTATTTTTTTTGTTTTTATATTGATCGAGTCCAAGACCTGCTTTTTTACATAGAGCCTTAAGGAATTCTTTTTTTGTGTATTTTTCTTCGGTCGCAATCTGCGCCTGCAAAAATCCTCGGAATGAATAATTTTCAATCATAAGCGAGTGAATGCCTATTTTAAAATCAGATGGGTTTTTTATTTCAACGAGCCTATCAATTATCGTAACTTCAAGTTCTATATGTTTTAATTCATCAAAAGTAAGTGGGGGAAATCTATGATCAAAGAATGCAGCATCAATAGCAGCGATTCTTACCGCTTCCTCTGGATATTTAACTCCAGTAAAAAAACCAATACACCCTCTTTCCCTGCCATTCTTTTTTATTCTTAAAAAAACCCCTCTATTAAAATTGTAATAATCTATATCGATAAAATGAGTATACTTATTATATTTCATCTCTTCTAGTATCGCCTTTTTAGAAAGAATTAGCAATTTATTTAAATATTCAACGCTGTAATTGTTTTTAAAATTTATATATGAATTATCTTTACAGGATGAAACTATTATTATAAATAATAATAAAATTAAAAGAGGTTTCATAATTTTATTATTAATATAATATAATAATAAGTCAATTAATTTATGAAATATTATTTTACATTTGTTTTTTTTATTATTATAAATTCAATATCGTTGTGCTTGCCGGAAAGTTATTCTCTGGAAAAGAAAAAAATAAAGCCGCAATACTCCGCTTTAAGTTGCAAGATTGACAGTTTTTATTTTGCGTTGCAATATTTCGATGATAATCCAAAACCTATTAAATTTTTCATAAGCATGATCCCTGTTCAAAATGATAAGTATCTTAAAATAAATAAAGATGGCACTTACTCAATTTACAATCCATATTTTAAAGCTGTTGGAGATATTATTAATTCCCAGCAGGCAAAATTTTCATTTTATAAAAAATTATATATGTTTTCTGAAAAAAAGATTCAGCCTGTTTGTTATGACAAAGAAGGCTTTATAGACTCAAAAAAATTAATGGAATTATATGGAAGAAGCATTGGATTTGGCATTGATAATTTATTACTTTTAAACAAATTGATACCTTATCTTGATGAAAAAGGAATTACCTGCAAATTATTGAAGACAGAAAACCCTATTTTAGAAAACATGGTTGATATTTTTATAAAAGAACTTCTCAATAATAGAATTATAATATGCAATGGCATTGTAGATGGATTTAAAAATCCAAGGGTGTTCACTTTTACAATCATTAATTCTTCAGAGGTGTATAGATGGAAAGAAGCCTCGCATAGTTATGCGATAATAGGATATGATTTAAAAAGAAAATATTTTATTGCTGCTGATAATTACGGAAGCCTTAACAGGCCTTACTCTCTTTGTTATAGAAACATATCATTTTCTCAAGTTTATAAAGAAATCACCATGCTTGATAAATTTACTTTTGACAAAAGTTTTTCAATAGGAAAAAAATAAAATATTATTCAGTGTTTATTTTCCTTTAATATCTAAGTTTGACCATTTTATAATTATAAAAATTATTGAGCTTTCATAAGTTAGTTAAACTCAAAGATTGGGCAAGCGGAATACTTTTAAGTATAATTCATTAATACGGGATAAAGCAAAACTTTTTAATGAGGTATTTTAGGTAAGTATTTTATCAAGATCAATCCAATTGACGTCATTTTTAAAATTATCATAATCATCCTTGCAGGTAAATATTAAAAATTGAATTTTACCTGAATAAGATTTTATCATATCCATTATTATGTTAAGCCGGTGTTCATCGGTATTTACAAAGCTGTCATCGAGTATCATTACTTGAGTGTCTTTTTCTGATAAAAAATCTGCTATAGCAAGCCTGAATAAAAAGGCAAGTTGCTCTTTTGTGCCATATGAGAGTATTTCATGATTAACAGAAGAGTCTCCTGTCAATGCATTAGCATTAATTGAAGATAGTTTGAAATTTTCATTTATTGAAATATTGGTATATTTGTTTTCGGTGACTTTTGAGAATGCTTTTAATACTTTTTTTTCCAGAGGATATAAAACTTTATCTTTGAGATCTTTTTTTTCTTTATCGATAAGATGTAATAAGAGTTTTATTGCATTTAAATTGTTTTTTTCATTATTAAGTTTTGTTTTGATATCTTCCAACTTTGATTGATATTTTGCCGATTCATCCTGTAATGCGTAATAATTTTCCAGCCTTGTGTTTATTTTTGCAGACTCCATCATGTTTTCGTTAATGCGTTTTTTAAGATTTTCTATTTCTAGTCTTGCATCATTAATATCTCTCTCAGTAATATTGACTAAATGTTCTGGCTTTAAAGAGACAATATCATTTTTTAATGAATCAATTTGCTCTTTTTGAAGTAAATATTTACTTTTTAAATCATCGATATTTTTATAATTACTTAAAATATTTTTATTCGCATTGCTACAATTTTCAATAAATATATTTAATTTATCAATTTGTTTATCTAAAAAAACTAAATAATTTTCCAAAGGCTGATTTTTTTCAACTTTATCTATTTCGTTTTTATTTAATTCTTTATATTCACTTAACATAGATATTTCTTCCATTATACTTTTTTTGTTTTCACTTATCCTCTCCATTTCTTCATTTTTTAATCTTTCAAGCAAAATCATCTTATGATTATTTAATTCAATGTATTTTTTGTTGTCAGATTTAATCGACTTTATATCATCCTTGCCAAACATTTTTATAAGTTCATTTATTCTTTTGTTTATTATATCAAGCTCTTTTTTTAAATTAGCATTATTGAAATTGTTTTGAGAAGAATTTAAAACCTCAAGTTTAAAATTATCCGGATAATCTATCGAAAAAAAATTGTTTGTGTTATAGATGATATCCTCTTCAAGTGTAATGTTTTTATTTTCATCATCGATTTTAATTGCTGCTTCTATCTTTTTATAAGGCTTGATTTTTATTTCAATACCAGTATTATCAAGTTGAGCATTGATATGAAAAGCTTTATCTTTAAGGCTTTCATATTCTTCAATAAGAGATTCATCAACATACTTAATGGCTTTTAATAACCTGTTAATTTTTTCAAGCTCTAGCTTGGTGTCATTAAATATTTTCTCTTTATCGCTTATCTGTTTTATTTTTTTTGTAAGACAGTATTTTTTATGAGCACAATAAATCGATAAATCTGTAGTCTTTGCTGCGATATCTTCATTGTTTCTTAAAAAATCAAGATAGTCTTTTTTTACAGAGGCAAATTCATACTCCTTATTTTTAAGTTCATCGATTTTCTTTTTTTTGATTTCCATATTATTGAGGTATTTTTCTTTATTTTTTATTTCAAGCAATAAATTGTCATTTGATATATTAAGTTGGCTTAATATATTAATATTTGACTCCAGCACATTCAACTGTTGCTTTACATGGTTTAATTCTGTCTCGATCATTTTGTATTCTTCATTTAACTTAAACAGCAATGATGTTTTTTTTATTTCGTCGTTTCGTTTGTCGATATACTCATCGTGTTTTGACTTGAGGTTGCCGTAAAAAATCTCCAATTCTCTTGAAATAACATTTTCTTTTATAATATCCTTTATATACGCTGTTGCTTCATGAGGGATATTCTCATTAAAAATATTTAAGATTTCACCTTGGTCAATCCATAAGAGTCTTATCAATGATTCAAGCTCGCCTGAAATGCCGATTTTTTCAAAAATTTTGTCTTGAATCTTTGATCCTTCGGCAATAAGTTTTTCCTTATTATTAGCGATAAAAAAAAGTTTCCCTGAGCCTTTATTAAAAATTTTTTCTATTATATATACTTCATTGATGCTATTTATAAACTTTATTTTTACATATGGTTTTACGTCGGTGTTCCATGGGACAAGTTTTAATATCTTTTTGTTTGACAGTACAGGGTCTGTTAAAAATACGTTGCTTATTGCTTCAATGATAGAAGACTTTCCTGCTTCATTTCTTCCATGAATCAAATTTATCCCATTTTCAAAATTTATTTTAAGTTCATCGATTTTTTTAAAATTTTTTATTATCAATTCTTTAAAAATCATAATTTGTTCTCATTAAAAAAATCATTAATCATCATCAATGCTCTATCGGCTGCATCATTAATATCTATTTTATCTTTGATAATAGAAGAAACATCAAGATTATTTTTTTTGATTGATATAAGATCTTCTACAATTTTTTTTATAGCACCATGTGAAATATGTTCAATAATATCTTCTGCATCGGGTTTAAGACTTACACGATTTGAGGCAAATATTTTGAAATAATCATGTGTAATTGCATTTATTAATTCATCAAGCTTCCTATAATTATCCATTGAAAGGTAGCCGGTTAAGACAAGATTTAAAATAGTTTTTTTACTAGAGCTATCTTTTAATTCATCAAAAAATTTATTAAAATTATCGTCGCTGAGTATTACAGATTTTGTTAGCCATGTATATACATTTAGACCGGTTATTTTTTTTACCATTGGGGGATTATTTTTGCTTAATATCACCTCAATAGCATAACCATCATCATCAAATTGTAAGGCTTCAAATGTACCACAATAATATGTATTATCATCATGTTTATAATAACTATGCCAATGCCCTAAAGCAAAATAATCTATGTTTTTGCTTTTTGCAAAATCCATGTCTATAGGGAAATCATTGGGATTATATATCGTATTTATTTTTAAGCTGCCATGAGCAATGGCTATTTTAAAATAATCATCTTTTTTATCATCAATCCAGCTTATAGGATTTTTATCCGAAAATTTTGAAGTCAGGGACGCTGCATAGATTTTTACATTAATATCTTCAAAGCAGACAACCTCTTTATCTGTTATAAAAATTATATTTTCAGGGTACTCTTTTTTATCTATTTTTTTATAGATGCAATTATCCATATAAGGATCATGATTGCCTGCTATCATGACAACCTTTATCTGCGGATAATTTTTAATGATGCTAAAAAGCCTATACAAAAGATTTAAATCTTTTGTATCTCCATTATCAAACTGATCTCCGGCAGAAACAATAAGGCTAATGCTATTTTTTTTTGCGTATTCAAATAAATTCTCAACAGCTTTAAAGCGAGCTTCTTTAAGTAAGTCCCTTTGTGATTCATCGAATCGTGAATAATTGTTTCCAAGATGCCAGTCTGATGTATGAATGAATTTCATTGAATTCTTTCTCCGCTTTTTATCCCTCATTCGCCTTGAGAGAGAATACTTTTAAGTATATTTTTAATAAGACAATTTTATATTTATGTCAATTAAATTATACCTTTCTATTTGACACACTTAAGGGGATAGCATTCAGACTAGAATAAAATCAATCCGGCTTATTATTTACCCATGAAAATCATCATTGAATCAAGAGGATCTTTACCCTGTCGTGGATCCATGATCCTCTCATCAGCTTTAGGAAGAGGATAACCCATCTGAAAGAATGTTGCAGGGACATAAACTTCTCCTCTCTTTAATGCAACGAGTAACTGTTCTCTCATTGGTGAATTGTTGTTTTTGCATCTCATTGCTTCCAATCCATATTTCAAGCCTTTATATAAAAGATCTATTTTTGATATTTCCTTATTTATTAGTTCGATTCTTTCTTTTGTAAAATTGTTTTGATTTTTTAACACTTCTTCATAAAGATCGAGTTGTGATTTTAAATCATCTATGAATAATTCAGTTAATTCATCTTTGGCAAGATCAAGCGGTCCTGTTTTTGCAACACCGGACAAACCAAATCCTCTAGCGGCAAGAGCAAGATGATCTGTATAAAAACCAGCGTCTATAAACTCCTCGCCTACATCTGGCAATGTTATACCATACTTATAAAGAGTTTCTGTCATCAATGAAGTGTAATGCCATTTCCTAAAAACTACAATCAGATAAGGATGTGTGTTTTTAAATTTTAAAAAGAATTTACCCATCCCCGTGGTAAATACTTTGTCATTAATCAACAGGTCTCTTAACTGATATTCCCTGTCTTTTTGATTTAATCCTTTTTTAATATAGTATTTTCCATCTTCTATTATTATCTTATCCCTTTCTATAAGCTTTGCTGTAGTCTGCGGTAATTCGTGCAAAGGAGCAGGAGTTTCCTCAAATTTATATTTTTTAAAAGTTTCCTCATCCATTCCCATAAGATCCTGTAAAGAAAGATCAGGAAGAAAATCTGGATTTTCCTTTTTTTTGTTAATAATGTAATTTCGTATATTAATATTTGGGACTATCTTTTCTTCTAAAGCCTTATGCATAAGTTCGCCGATTTTAGTCATGGAAGGGTGATCCTTTTTATATACCATGATTTTAGTAGGCTGCTCGTTAGTTGCATTAGGTGCCCATTGAGCATAAGATAAAACATTTAATAGTATATCAAGTTCTATGTCTTTGTCCGGATCAGCAACCCTTTCAGTCCTTCGCTGTAGGATTCCTTCAAGCAACCCTTCATTCTTTTCAAATTTTCTTCCTTTCAAGCCGTTTGCATCAACAAGCCAAAAATCTCCTGATTTTACTCCCGATAATCTTGATCCATCGACCTCTATAATATCATTTGTTTCTTTAGCTTTTTGTTTTGCTTTTTCTACATTTTTTACAAAATCCTGCATTGACCTTCTTGCAAGCTCTCTTGTCTCTGAAGGTACCGGACTTATCGGCGGTCTATCCTTTTCACTTACATTTGAAAAAAAATTTATCTTCTCGATTTCCTGTATTATTTCCAATATTTTCTCTGATTTATTAGACATAAATATCTCCCTAGAAAATTTATTATAATTATTTATTCAAAAAAAATTATTCCCTTCCGGCCAAGCACTCTCAAATTGCTTTGTTTTTTAACTCAGTTATTTACACTTGAATGCATGGTCTCAAGCGTAATTAAAAAAACAGTTATCGATATACACTATTATAAATAATTAGTAAACTTCTATTTGATTTAACTACTTTTTTTTTATAATATATTACAAATAAATTACAAAAGTTTTATTCTTTTATTTCCAATAGTATCGGGCAGTGATCCGAGCCTTTTACATCAGATAATATCTTTGTTTCAACAACTTTTTTAACAAGTTTTTTTGTAATCATAAAATAATCGATACGCCAACCTATATTCCTATCGCGGGCTTTAAACCTGTAAGTCCACCAGGTATATTGATCTTTTAAATCCGGATTAAAATACCTAAAAATATCAACATAACCAGCTTCCAAATATTTATCGATCCATTCTCTTTCGATTTTTAAAAAACCAGAGTAATTCTCATTTTCTTTTGGATTTTTTAAATCAATTTCTTTGTGGGCTGTATTAAAATCACCGAGAATTATTATCTCTTTTTTCGTTTTATTCTTTACACTTAAAGTATATTCCAAAAAATCTTTGTAGAAATTAAGTTTATACCTAAGCCTTTCATCGTCTTTTTGTCCATTTGGAAAATAAACATTATACAGAAAAAAATTTTTATGCTCGGTTTCAATAACTCTGCCTTCATCATCGTAAATCTGCATACCAAACCCTTTTTTATATGACAGAGGATTGTTTTTTAAAAGGGTACAAGTGCCACTGTACCCTTTTCTTTTTGCAGGATGAAAAATTGTAATATAATCATCCAGATCTTTTAATTCTTTTGGCATCTGCTCTTCACTTACCTTTGTCTCCTGTAAGCACATTGCATCCGGTTTTTCTTTATATAAAAAATCAAAAAATCCTTTTTCAATAGCAGCTCTTAAACCATTTACATTCCAGCTTATTATTTTCATGATATTTCCCAAAATATTATATTTTTTATATATTACATAAAATTATAAAAATTATCAATAAATCATTTTAAGAGCATTTTTGATTTTTTATCAAACAAAGTTTTTTATTGATTTTTTATAATTTATTTTATATTATCAAACTTTCATTTTTGATCAATCTGGAGAAAAATCGATTAATGTCATTTGAATATAAATTGACTGTAAGAGGCTATGAACTCGACTCTTACAATCATGTAAACAACGCTGTTTATCTAAATTACTTTGAACAGGCAAGATGGGAAATACTTAGAGAGGAAGATGTATTTGATTTATTCAGTAAATATTTTCTTGTAGTAACAGAAGTTAATATAAGGTTTTCCCGTGAGGCAAGGTTATTTGATGAATTAATAATAAAAACCGATGTTGAAAGGGAAGACCCGTATATTATTTTTAAGCAGAAAATTTTTAATGTTAAAACGAATTTAAAATTATGCGAGGCTAAGGTAAAAACGTTATTAATCGATCAAAATAGGACACCAATAGGTATTCCTGAAGAATTATATCAAAAAATCATAGAAAATAAGCAAAAGGTGTAAGAAATTATGGAAAAATCTGGACAATGTATCTGGGAAATAAAAGATAATATAGGTGTTTTAACTATAGATAATCCTCCTCAAAATCTATTGATTGATCCAGAATTCGTTGAGACAAGCACTTTTCTTAAATGGACGGCTAGTAAAGATATAAAAGGACTGATTATAATGGGCAATGGCAGAAATTTTTCTGCTGGAGCCGATAAGGAAAATCTCTATAAAAACGCAGAGAATAAGAAACTGATGCAGGAACAGATAAAAAAAGGGACAGAGCTTTTACAAATCATAGAAGGTCTTGAAATCCCAACAATTGCTGCAATAAAAGGTGCATGTTTTGGCGGGGGTCTTGAAATTGCATTAGCCTGTCATATAAGAGTTGCATCGGATAAAGCAATGTTTGCTCTGCCGGAAAGCGAGTTAAACCTGATGCCCGGTTTAAACGGAATTTTAAGATTGCCAAAACTTATTAGTGCCAGTGAAGCGCTTAAGCTAATATTGTCAGGAGATATTATCGATGCAGAAACCGCTTTAAAGCTGAAGCTTGTAGATTATGTAACAACAAGTGATAATGTATTTAACTATTCATTTAATCTTATAAAACACATGACTGAAAACAAAAGAATTGAAGTGATTAATTATATAATAAAATCATTCAATAACTTTAAAACTTTAAATTTTGAAAAAGCCATGGAAGAAGAAATGAAAATGTTTTGCGATCTTGCTTATAATGAAGCAAAAAGAAAAAACGGAATGGAAAACTGACTAGATATGAATCAGCCGATATTATGGGAAATCTTTGACGAAATTGGACATATAATATTAAACGATCCTCCTACAAATAAAATGGATAAGCAATTTTTTGAACGCCTTACTTTTTTGGTAAATGAGGTAGTGCCAAAGAGCAACGTTAAGGCTCTTGTTATTTACGGAGCCGGCAGACATTTTTCTCAAGGTGCCGATCTGGAAGACCTTTTATCAGAAATCAAAAAAAATGTTAAAACCGATAAAAACGGTAAAATAATCCAGTACCCTGAATTTTTAATTGAAAATAACAAATCATTTTCATACTTTAAAAAATTGACGATTCCTGTTATAGCCGCGATAAGAGGCGTGTGTCTTGGATCGGCTTTAGAATTAATCTTATTTTGTGATATAAGAATTTGTAGTGATAATGCAATATTTGGTTTTCCAGAATCTACTTTTAATCTTATGCCAGGCTGCGGTGGTACCCAAAATATATTAAAGCTTTTAAATTATTCTAAAGCATTAGAGCTCGTCCTTACTGGCAAAACTTTTGATGCAGAAGAAGCATTAAAATTAAATATAGTTGACGCAGTAGTTTCAAGAAAGGACGTAATTGTGAAAGCGATTAATATCGCAAAACAAATTGTTAATAAGGATAATAGATGAATGATAATATTAAAATAATAGGTACAGGATCATATCTTCCTGGCAACCCAATACCTTTTGATGAAAAAGATAAATATCTTGGAGAATTAACTAGAGCGCCAAAAAAAATAATTAATTGGCTTGAGAGAATCAAGCCGGTTATGAAAGAACTACTGGATGTCGAATACTACCATTATGCCATTGATCCCATTACACGCGAGTTTGTCGATGATAATGTTACTATGTCCGTTAAGGCTTCGAGAGAGGCTATAAAGTCAACAGGTATAAAAAATACAGACATAGATTTGATAGTATACGGCAGCGCACATCAGGATCAGATGCCCACGGCATCGGTTAGAATACAGGAATCTCTTGGCATAGAAAAATGCGCTGAAATCTCTGTTCATGCAAATTGCACTTCGGCATATAAGGCACTTTTAATCGCTCATGATATGCTTAAACTTGGCAGATACAAAACCGCTCTGGTTGTTTCATCAAGCATGTCATCAAGCGAGCTTAGAGCAGAGTACTACAATCAAGAAATTGTCCAGAAAGAAGAGTTGTTTTTACGTAATTTTCTCTGCGATGGAGCGGGGGCTTTAATCCTTCAGGTGTCGGACAATCCACAAAATGGATTCTTCTTAGAGCATACATATATGGAGTCGATTGGCGGGAAAAAACCGTCAGCGATGTGCAATAAAAGACCAGCCTACTGGATGAACCCTAAAGACGAATATGAAAAAGGCTATCATCATATATCTCAACTCTTTCAGGAAGAGTTAAGGAAATATTTTCATGATGAAGACGGTAGTGTTTTTTACAAAGGTTTGAAGCGCATGATCGAATTGTATAAAATCGATCTTTCAAATTTAAAATATTTTCAGATCAATCTTCCATCCAAGCACATACAGGAGCTTGTTATGGATGAATGCAAACCTCTTGGTATAGGTAAAAATACTCTTTACACTAAGATGTCAAAAATGGGCTATTCCGGTCCGCCAATGGTTTTTATCTGCCTGGATAAAATATTCAAAGAAGAAAAGCTTAACAAAAACGATCTTATATTAAGTTTTGTTACAGAAGTCAGCAAGTTTATGCAGGCTGGCTATGCGATAAGAATTAAATAAAATTTATTTCTATTTTTTTATAATTCCGCCAGATATTATCAGCTTAACAGCTTCATCCATTGTAATATCAGTTTCAATAATATCTTTCTCCTGTAATAAGAGCAGATATCCTGAAGTCGGATTTGGTGTTGTGGGTAAAAAAACGGTATAATATTTTTTATTATTATCCGGGGAATATCTTTTTGTACATTCTCCTGTTAAAAAACCTATAGCCCATTTATCTTTACTGGGATATTCAATCAAAACGATTTTTTTAAATTTTTGTTTATCGTTTTTAAATAGCATGTCCAACAATTGTTTGAATGGTATATAGATTGATTTGATCACAGGTATTGAAATTACGAAAGATTCGATGATTTTTAGTATTCTTTTACCGATAACAGTTTTTATTATAAACCCTATAAAGATTGTTGCAAGTATAAATAAAAATATGGTAAAGGATATCGTTATAAATTTTATCAAAAATATGTTTTTAAAAGAAGATGGAAGAAATATTATACTAAAATCAAAGAAATCATAAATTAATTTTATTAATATATACAATATATAAATCGTTAAAGATAATGGCAATATTGCAATTAATCCGTTAAAGAATAATTTAAATATAGTTTTTAATATTTTTTTTAAACTAAACATATTTTAATGCCTATTACTGACTATAGTAGAAAAAAATTTATCTAAAATTAAAAAAGCTAATCATACATAAAATAATCATAATGAAAAGCCTTAATAGCAAATAGCCAATTTTAGAATTAGCCTTAATTTAAATATCGATCTAGAATTATGAAACTTTAGGATATTCTAAAGCTTTTAAAAAAGCTACTGTAATTTGTTTTTATTTAAATATTGATAACCTTATTTTAGTATGAAATTAAATTGCAACAATTATTTACAAACGAAAAATCTTTAGATATAATTTAATCATGATTGATCAAAGGCATATCAATAACCTCAATAAAGATTTAAAAAAAATTCTTGATGATGAATTAAATGCGGGAAATATTATAGATGAAACATGGGATGATTGGCCTGAAGGCTGGATTTTTGTTGGGTTAAAGAAAAGCTTTCAAATTAAACATGATTTAAACAATACAGGCTTAAAATATCTATATATAAACGATCCCCATTACTGGAAAGAAGAAATCAATTCTGAAATCGACATGCAGGCAATTGTAACCGGGTTTGAATAAATTATTGAAATAAAATCATTATTGTCCGAAAGTTTACCATAAATAAACCTCTTTTCCCGAATTATTTTTTTCATAAAATCGCCGTAGTTTAATCCGTTCTAAAACCTTAAACAAGTTAATTCTATGAAATAAACTTCCTTCAATGATTCGTAATAATTCATATGTTGATATACTAATTTGACATTCTTTTTGTACCAGCTTCAATAAAATTTTTGTAAATTTTTTTATTAAGACATCTGGAATTTTTAGTATATTTTAAGGTTCATACCAAATTGTATATTTACAAACTAATTATAATATCCTATTATTTCATCATATAAAATTAAATCTGCTTTTTTTAAAGTTATTAAGAGTGCGTCCCAAAATTATCTTTTTTGATGACATAATCTAAAACAAA
>CAZHHK010000085.1:0-15070 GCA_964531405.1 uncultured Spirochaetales bacterium
TTATATATTAAAACAAGCGGAAGCTTGAAATAACTTGACTTTATACATAGGAGTATCGATTATTAAAATATCATTATTTTCCATTATTACCACTAATGAATTTGAGCTCCAAGGGTAAGAATGTATAACAATAAATAAATTTGGTTTAATTTCATTTATTGATAAATTATCATCTAAATTTAAAGGCGCTGCATTTAAATATAAAAAACTAGAAATAAGGATTATTATGAAAATTATTAATTTGTTCATAGTATTAATATAAATTCCTTTCGTTTCTGGCTGTCATTTCGCACAACGGTTGCAAGTATGTGACGCAAAAGCGCGACCTTTTATTAACTTGCAAACATGATACCAAAATTTATCCATAAAATCAACAAGTCATTTAAACCAAGCTAGCAATTTTATGTGAACACCGAGAATCGCGCACTTTTTTGCTTTATCCAGCTTGCTGATAGAATTAATTTAGCTATACACAAAAAGGTGCGCGACAAACAGTACCGAAGCATACTAAGTTTTATAAACAGAATAAAACTAAAAGTATAAACAAAAATTATTTAATAAATGAATTTCACTACAGGCTCGTTATGCGATATTGATATTGTTGGTTTAGTTAAAAGCTTTGTTTTTTATTTCGCCTTTATCTTGAATTTTATTACCACAAAATGGGCAATATATTACAGTTTGATCAAACCAAACAATACCTTGATCTGTCTTGCTATAACCAATAGATAGATACATTACACCATTTGACTCAATTCTAAACATTGAGTTTTCAGGTATTTTTTGAGAATCTATCATATCCTTACAGCATTGACCTAATTTTTGGGTAGACATTTTATTTGCTCCTTGATTACAACTAATAAACATAAGCTGAATACTTAATATTAATAATATCTCATTATATTACGTATAACAAAAACTGACAATACCAATTTATGTTCCCTCGCACGATTAAAAAACAGGAAGCCCTGATATAAATCCGGACTTCCAATAGTTAATATTCTATTTTGTCAGTATAAAATAATTCTTAATGTCTTCCATAATCAATCTTATTTGCCTGGTTTTATTTTTAGCCAAATATAAATCAATTAGATAAGTATAATATCTGGCTTTTTCGCTGTTTGTGATCTTATCCATCTTTAAAATTATTCTTAGATCATTCTCAAGTAAGTCCGATTTATGAAACACTTCATCCGGTACTGATCTTGATACACCGATTCTGTTTGCAAGCAACACAAACCTGTCGTTATCTGATTTTGCAAGAGTTTGTGCTTTATCAAAATATCTGTAAGCCTCATTGACGTAATAAATTTTTTTATCAACTCCTTTTGCACTGCCTGCGTTATAAGCCATGATTACTCCAATATAGGTATTGGCTTCTGATGATTCATTTTCATAATTTTTAAATATCTCAAGGGCATCGTTATACTCCTTATCCTTATAATGATTATAAGCACCAACAAGCCTATTATCACTAATATTTTTATAATAGCTTGATTCTTCGTTTGAGGTTATTTCTTCAAGTTTACTTTTTATATTATCCATATTATGAATTTTAATTTTCTCATCAAAATTATTTACAACAACGGGGTCGAGTATCATTATACCTTTTTCAATTTTATAATCACTGCAGATAAAATCGTAATACGGAGTTAAGTTTGACGAATCTTTAACTTCTTGATCTTTATAATAGATTTTATTTATTCTAATAAAATTATTGACTTCAAAAGGAGAATATAATCCAACTGCTACAACATGAGATCCCATTTTAATTTTATCCATTTTGCTGTTTAAAGTATCAACAACAGGAATATTCAATCTTATTATCTGATTTGCTGGTTTATACTCAATTGCGACAGGATATATCTTTTTGGTTGAATAGCTAAACATCCTTGCATTATTATGAAGATAATCAAACTCTATAAAATAATCCCAGCGAAAATCTCTGTTGAAAGATATATTATCATCCGGATAAAACGATTTGTTGCTGCCGGCATCCTTTTCGGTATCTATATATACAACACCTTTAATCAATCCGAATTTATTAGGATTATTTTCATCTGTTACCAAGTTATTGAATTCAAGGTCGATATTCCATATATCCTGATAATCCAGATTTTTGATCGGCTTATGAACATAATAACCTATCAAATCAGTTGCTTTAGAAATATCATAGTCATTATTTTTATAATTATCAGTAATTATTTTTTTACTATCGCCTATCCTATCTGCAACAGCAGCAATAATTTCACCGCCAAATCTCGTCGGGTTAACTTTAAACGGCAGCTTACTTTCAAAAATACCGGCTAATGTAAACATCGATCGCTTTAAATAAGTAGTTGATTGCCAGACAACGGCAATTAATACTATCATTACAACAGGCAATATATATAATTTAAATATTTTACTCATTTGTCATTCCTCCAAATTTATTTTATTATTACTCTTACAAATCCAAAGTAAAATGTTGATAAAAAATTAACCATTACGGTCAACCCGAAAAACAAAAGGAAACTCTGAGGATTTAAAATATCACCAATAATATTAGAAAAAACATTTCTGATTTGTGAAATAATTTTAATGTTTGATAATTTCTCCGTTATTTTATCAAACAGGTTTTTCACTGAACCTTTAATACCAAAAACAGTAACATCGATTGCTTTTTGGGGACAATTATCAATACAAATGCCGCACAACGAACAATTGAAAGTAAATTTCTTTTTTTGTAAGGATACTTCTGTAATACCGCATGTCTTGCATGATTTCACGCATTTTTTGCAGTCAATACATTTATCCTTATCTATTTTAAGACTGAATACCCTGAATATCCTGCCAAATAATCCTTGAAGCGCGCCAAACGGACATAGGTATGTGCACCAAATCCTACGACCAAAAAATATTGGCATAAAAACACAAAAAGCCAGAAAACTGCCAAAAGTAACAAGCCCTATAATCCATGTTCTAAATGTAGTAATTGGTTGAAATTCAGTCACTGCTTTAAACGGACATACATAGGTACAAAATACAGGCGTAACTAGATAAAGACTCATTAATGCAATAACAATTAATAATACGTATGGAATAAACCTCAATTTATTTGATATTTTTTCATTTATATTTATCAAGGGTTTTTTGGTTAGTTTTGCAAAAAAATTGTCCCAACCGCCGTAAAAACAACCCCATGAGCACCAGCCCTTACCAACCAATACCGTAGCCCATAGCCAGATTAAAATCATTGGATAAATGGCAGCTACTCCTCCGTTTAATCTGCTAGGACTAACAAATGTTTTTAAAAACGGCAACGAAAATAATTGGTTAACTATTGCTATATGACAAAAAGGGATGCCGTTCTCAATATCTGCCTGCGTAAAACCGATATGATGCCTTTCGACATAAAGAGTTGTCATAAACCACATTGACATTATCAATGCAAGCACTGCAAACATTATCCATCTTACATCGCTTGATTTATTCAAATAAAAAAGAAAGAAAGACGAAATTGCAAGTAATATTAAAAAAGGCAATTTTATCATATTACCAACTGCATTGTTTGCTGGCTCCATTAAAATACCAATATTCATAAAGATAAATGTCATTATCAAAGCCGAATACCAGCTGATTCGGTTATGTTTTTTTAGATCGATTGTTTGATCCATTAATTTTTTTCCTCCAAGCATTATATTTGAATGAATTATTAAATGCATAAACCATGCCATATTTAAATGGCATAATTTTTGATTAATTCAGTAAATTATTGATATTTAGTAAGAATTATCTCTTACATACTGTAAGAATATTCACTTACAATAATAAGAATATTTACTTACTACTAACATTCTATTTTAAAATTTAAATTTTGTAAGATTATATGTAGTTAATTATTTTATATTAATTGCTTCAATAATTTTTTTTTTGGTTTTTTCATCAAAGTCACTCCCGTAATACTTTTCAAAAAAAATCGCTCTCCAATTTGCTTTATCATCAATAGTCGATAAAACAATTTTACGGGATGTTTCATTCATTGATAGACACATTTTAATTCTTTGTTCAGAAGATTTAGACATAATCATATCAAAATAAATCTTTCCAATCCCCGGCTCAGTGTCACTTTTCATTGTTTATCCTTTCCAGTATATCAATTAATATTATAATGTCTAAATCTCATGTCATTCTCGGTATAGAATAAAAGCTCATTGCAAAAGATCCGCTTATAATATAATCAATTTGATTTAAAGATAATTTTAAAACTACATCTTTCAATATTTCGATTTCAGTCAAATTTTTCTCCAGCAAGTAATAAGTTTTTTTACAATTATAAAAGAATAATAAAAAAATATTTAAAATCAATTGTTTATTTAATATAGTTATTTTAATTGATATAATTTTATTATTATCAAAAAATAAATTGGCATCAAAAATGCTTTAGTACCATTACTATGAACACACAATTTTATAAATATTTACTTGAAGGCAGTGCCTTAGGGTTGCTTACAGGAATTTCCTGTGCAGTTTTTTGCATACCCATTTTATTAGGATTATCAGGCAGAGATATAAATAATATAACACCGGTTAAAGATTTTTTATTTTTTTTAGCCGGTAGATTAATTGCTTACATATTTATCGGATTTATTTTTTCATTAATCGGGGTGCAGTTAAAAATAAATTCGTTAGTAGAAATTATTGTTAAATTTATTGCAGGCATACTTTTATTATACTGGGGAATTAAAACTTTTATTGCAATAGATAAAGAAAAAACAAACTGCTCTGCGAAAAAATTTTCCAGAACTATACCTTTTATCGCAGGTATAATGACGGGAATATCACCCTGCCCCCCGTTTATAACCGGCATAGCAAGGGTTATTTCTATTAGAAATATTTTTGCGGGTATGATATACTTTTTAGGTTTTTATGTTACTACATCGTTATTTTTAATACCCGGTTTAACCGGAGTTTTTTTTAAATATAAGAAAGAATTTAAGATTATTGTTTCTTTATTCTCTGTAATATTTGGTATAATATTTTTAATTACAGGTATAATAGGGATAGCAGGACTCATCTAATGGATATTTTTTTATTTATTGATATTTTATGCACGGGCATAGTATTAGCTAATGCAATTTTATTAATTACATTTGGCAGTAAAATTTTAAGTACAGTTTTTAATGGAATATTCTGGCTCTATTTATTCTTTTATTTACTGATAAGTACATTGAATCAAGCAGATATCTTAAACATTCCATTTTTAATTAAAAAAGTACACTATTATATACCTGTATTTTATACATTATTTATTTTAATATCAATTTATAATAATAAATTTAAATTATTCTTCTTAACTGTTTTTATTTTACCACTGCCGTTATTATTAATTCCTACAACAAGTTTAATGATTATTTTATACCATTTAATCGCATGGATCATTTTGATATTTGTTACAACTTATTTTAGAATTAAAAAAAAGGAGAGCAAACAAAAAATTGTATCATTAACTGTAATTCAAATACTTTTAATCTTTCTTTCAGTCTTCCCGTTTATAATTGTTAATTTGATTTTAGTACTGATATTAAAACAGAATCTTGTGCTGGAAAACATTCTCCCCCCTTGTCTTGCAATAGCATCTTTTTTAATGATTTTATTTACATATAATCTGTCGTTATTAAAACTCAATCATGACTATTATGCAAATATCGACATGCTTAAAAAAGCGAGTTTAACCGAAAAAAAAACGATCATCGAAAAAATAACCGCAAGCCTGGTTCACGAAATCAAAAATCCCATAACTGCCATTCAATCATTAAATGGTCAGCTTTTATCAAACTATAAAACTATTAAAGATGATAAAGCTTTAGAGTATTTAACTGTTATTGATGAAGAATTAAAAAGAACAAAAAATATAATAGAGGAATTCTTAAAAATTTATAAGAAAAATAATAGTAATAATAAAGAAAATATCGACTTGCATGATTCCATAGAATCAATTAAAAATCTTCTTAATATTGATTTAAACAATAAATCTGTAAAAATATCAATTGATGATTCGCTAAAAAAAAAATATATTAATTTTAATTACTATAATCTTAAACAGATTTTTATCAATCTGATCTACAACGCCATGGATGCAGGAGCAAAAAATATTGAAGTAAAATTAAAAGAAAATAATAATAATTTTGAAATTTATTTCAAGGATGATGGTGAGGGTATAGAAGAACACATTCAAAAAAATATTTTCATGCCGTTTTTTTCCACAAAACTGGATGGTGTCGGCATGGGTATGGTAATAATAAAGGAAATAATGCATGATAATGGAGGGAGTATAAATCTTATATCCAGCAAAAAAGGTGAAACAATTTTTATGCTTAATTTTAAAAAAGCATAAAAACTAAAAGGAAACAGTATGAGAATACTTATCATTGATGATGATAAAGCCATTAGATTCGCCCTCGGCGAATTACTCACAAACAACGGCTATGAAGTAATGACTTCTGACAGCGGAGAAAAAGGATTGGAAATAATAAACACCAATCAAATAGATACAGCAATCGTCGATTACCAGCTTCCCAGTATAAATGGGCTTGAGGTATTGGAAAAAATCAAATCCTCATACAATAATATCCATGTTATTTTGATTACTGCTTTTGGCAATGAAGAAATCGCCATAAAAGCAATAAAAAACGGCGCGTTTGATTACGTTGCTAAGCCGTTTAATAATGAAGAGCTGTTAAACCGGCTGAATCATATTAAGAATACTTTTATAGTAAAAGATGACAGTATAAATGAAAAATTCGGTTATTACTTTTCCGATAAAATGAAAGAACTCGTTAAAAAAGTTATAACCCTTTCAGCCACGGATATACCTCTTTTGATTACTGGAGAATCAGGCACAGGTAAAGAGCTAATTGCAAGACTGGCACATTTTCATTCCGGGCGGTCAGGCAGATTTATTCCGGTTAACTGCTCGGCAATACCCTCAACATTAATCGAGAGTGAGCTTTTTGGTGCCGAAAAAGGCGCTTATACAGGTGCATTTAAATCTAAGACAGGTCTATTTGAAATTGCTCATAACGGCACAATATTCCTTGATGAAATCGCTGAAATGGATATTAATTTGCAATCAAAACTTTTAAGAGCATTGCAGGAAAATGAAATCACTAGAATTGGAAGTACAGAATCAATTAAAATAAATACAAGAGTAATCGCCGCAACAAATGTCAATATTGAGGAAGAAGTAAAGAATAAAAAATTTAGAGAAGATCTGTTTTATAGATTAAACGGAGCACGAATAGTAATTCCTCCATTAAGAGAGAGAAAAGATGAAATAAAACATATGGCTAAAGTTTTCTTAAATATTTTTAGCCAAAAATACAACAAAGCAATTGTCGGTTTTAATGAAGATGCCTATGAAAGACTCTTAAATTATAATTGGCCAGGTAATATCAGGGAATTAAAAAGTAAAATAGAGGAAATTGTGATATTTTGTAATTCACAGTATATACAAAAAAATGATATAAAACTGCAAAGTAAAGATGATAACTCAAACAGTACATTAGAGGATTCTAATATTAACTCAAATCATGAAAATAGCAGATTATTCGTTTTTGATAGTTTCAATAAACTTCCCGATAAACTTGTTGAAGCGAAAAAAATTCTTAATGAAGAATTCGAAAAAGCATTTATTATGCACCATCTTCAAAAAAATAACTGGAAGGTAAGCGATACTGCAAACAAAATTGGGATGTTCAGGCAGGACCTATATAAAAAAATCAAGAAATACGGACTTGAAAGAAAATAAAATCAATCAAGCAATCCATTTTTCATTTTCAAAAATCAAATTTATTTCTTTCTTGAAAGCTTCAATATGTTTTATTTTGGACAATCGTCTGTAAATCATATCGCCATTATAAAATGAAACCGAAAGATAACTCCATATTTCCTTCATCTTGTCCATTAAATGCCTTGGTCCATAAAGGATTTCTTCATATTTATTGAATAACTCATCATGAAAAAATCTAATAATTTTTATCTTTTCATCTGTATTTACGTTTTCATTTTTTATCTGCCCGGCAATAAATGGATTAGAAATCGCATAACGCCCTATCATCCATTCATTGATATTTTTAAACCGCTTTTTATACATATTAAAATCATCAATACTTTTAATATCACCATTGTATACGACTTTATGCTTTAACTGCGAATAAGATTTTTCAAAATTTTCAAGATCAACATTGCCTTTGTACATCTGAATGCCGATTCTCGGATGGATGATTATTTTTGAAAGAGGATAATCGTTTAGCACAGGTATCAGTTTAAATATTTCTTCACTCGAAAGTCTGCCAAGCCTCAACTTAATTGAAATAGCTATATTTAATTTAGAAAAAACAAAATCCAGTATTTTTTTTATCCTATCAGGATAAGGCAGAAGCCCTGATCCTCTGTATTTATTTGCTATCATTGGATACGGGCAGCCGAGATTCCAATTAATCTCATTATAATTATAATCAATCAAAAGTTTTGACAATACAACAAACTCATCAGGATCATTACTTAAAATTTGTGGAATCAAATTTATACCGATATTATTCTCAGGCAAAAGATCTTTTAATCTTTTTTTATTAATCCTTATAGATTTAACCGACAGCACAAACGGAGCTACTGCATAATCAAACCATTTAAAATATTTAAAATAAATATTTCTAAAAATATGATTTGTTACTCCGTGGAGAGGAGCTAAATATAAAACTTGTTTCACTATTTATTCCGGAAAATAAACAATCATAATTTAAATAAATAACATATCAAAATCAATACATCAACTCATTGTAAGTCAATAAATAATCTTTGTCTTTTTGCAGATACTCAATCAGATTTTGAAGTTCATTTGTACGATCTGTATTCTTGCTGAAAATAACAGCCAGATTAAAATAATAATCCTTTATTTTATCTTCCTTCTTCAACTTATTTACATAACCTATATAAAAAAATATCAAATCCATATAATATTCTTCGGACTCATATTCAAACAGCTTTTTTTTGGATATATAATTTATAAAACTTGACGGATCCGCGTATTGAAAATCATATTCATTTTTTTTAATTAATTCTGAATAATATGTCATCCAGACAATTGCAGCAATAGATAAATAGTATAAAGCTTCATCACTACGCTGCAAAATCGCAGCCCTTCTTCCTATTTTGTAAAGAGCCTTTAAATATTCCATTCCATCGAGTCTGTAAATTTTAAATACCTTACTTAAGGATGGATCAGATTTAACTCCCGTGCTTTCATCACCCTTTATATTGAGCCTTATCCTATCCCAGAAATCATTTTTCTTTTTTGCAAAAAAATCTCCAACTATTTCCCTGTAAGTTATATCTTCCAGTTCATATTCCATTCTTCTGTCAAATATATCTGCAAGCTTGTATTTGATTTCAATTTTCTTTTGAGGATAATCAAAAAACTTGCTCTGCGATAGACATTTTTTATATTCTTTTTCCGCATCATCAAGTTGACCAGTTAATACAAAAAGATCTCCCATCAATTCGTGATACTTAGGATAATCATCATTCTCAAGTAATTCCTTCCTTTTATCCTTTGTCATTGTTAAGAGTTCATACTCAATTTTATTTCTGTATTTATCACGAATCTCCTCATAGTAAATTTTTATTTTTTCTTCGATGTATACATCTCTTGATTTACGTGCCTCAAGGAAAGCCTTGCCATATTCACCTTTTTCTTTATAATTCTCGGCTCTCTTTAAGTATACCCAACTGGGCTGAGTATTTTCTTTTTCAGGATAAATATATAAAATATTAAATAAAATAATAAAAGCGGTAAATATAAATTTATTCATAATAACCTTTCAATATATTTAATAATTCGTCTAAAATTTGATTATTCTTGATTATTTTTATTTTTTTGCCGTCTTTAAATAATATTGATTGTTCCTTCCCGCATGCTATACCAAAATCAGCATCCTTTGATTCTCCTATACCGTTTACAACACAGCCCATTACGGCTATTTTTAATCTTTTTTTAGGCTTTTTTGAATAATCGAGTCGTGATTTTAATTCTGCTACTATTTTTTCTATAAATACTTGAGTCCTCCCACATGTAGGACAACTTATGATATCAATGTCAGATTTTCGTTTTCCGACAGCTTCAAGTATTTTTATCCCTGTAATAATTTCATTTTCCTCACTGGATGTAAGACTAACTCTTATCGTATCTCCAATGCCTTCGGACAATAAAACACCAAGCCCAACACTGTTTTTTATAGCACCGTCGATTAAATCACCGGCTTCGGTTATTCCTATATGCAATGGAAAGTCAAATTCTCTTCTGGCTTTTCTGTTAACTTCAATGGTATCAGTTACACTTGATGATTTAAAAGACAATATGATTTTATCATAATGATTCTTTTTAAAATATGAAAGCTCTTCCCTTGCCGATTCAAGCATTAAATCAATCTTTGAACTGCGGGGATTCTTTTTTATTATATGCTCAGGAAGAGATCCGCAATTTATACCGATCCTTATCGGGACATTGTTTGACTTTGCTGCATCTATAACTTTTTTAACATTGCTTTCATCACCTATGTTACCTGGATTTATCCTTATTTTATGGACACCATTTTCAATTGATATCAAGGCAAGCTTATAATCAAAATGTATATCAGCAACAATAGGTATAGGAGAATCATCAACGATCTTTTTTAAGCATAATGCTGATTTTTCATCAGGCACAGCCACTCTTATGATATCGCATCCAATACTGCTTAATCTTTGAATCCTTGATAGAGTTAGATCAATATCTGTTACAGAATTTTTTATCATAGTCTGTACAGGAATATAATCTGAACCCAAGATAAATCTGCCAACTTTAATCTGCATATTTTTTTATTTATAATATCTACTCTGCCTTTGTTTTGGATTTGACTTAACAATAGGCGAGTTGATTTTTTGATAAGCGTTTTTTGCGGCAAGTTTCTCAGCTTCTTTTTTTGATTTCCCAGAACCTACACCGTATACTAATCCATTTATCTTCACTTCCATAACAAATATTGTATCATGCTCAGGACCATTTTTGCTTCTTAATGAATATATAGGGCAAACTTTAAATTTCTTTTGAGAATACTCTTGCAACAGAGTTTTATAATCTTTTTCATGTTTATTTTCAACTACAAGTTTTATTTCATCTTTAAATAACCTAATTATAAGTTCTTTAACCTTTGAAAAATTTGAATCAAGATAATAACTACCGATAAAAGCTTCGAATGCATCAGAAATTATTGTTTTCTTATTCCTGCCACCTGAACTTTCTTCACCCTTACCGATCAACAACACATCATTTAATCCTATACCACTGGCAATTTTTGATAAAGTATTTTCACTTATAACAACTGACTTAATACGAGCAAGATCCCCTTCGGTATGATCAGGATAATTTAAATACAAATATTCGGTTATTATAAATCCAAGGATGGAATCTCCTAAAAATTCCAGCTTCTCATTATTATCGGATAGATTGTGTTCATTTACATAAGATCTATGAGACAGAGCAAGATTTAATAAATTATAATTTTTATAATTTATACGAATTTTTTTTAAGATTTCTTTTAATTGCTTTTTTCTTGCCAGACTCAAAACTTGATATTGACTCATACAGACATGCTTTTTTTTATTTTATCATCAAATAAAAGAATCCGTATCTAAAATACGGATTCGTTCATTTTAATTAAATATTTATTTTTTATGACTTTCAATGTATTTAACAACATCACCTACTGTACTAATCTTTTCTGCATCCTCATCCGGAATTTGAATATCAAAAGCCTCTTCAAGCTGCATGATTAATTCTACAGTATCAAGAGAGTCAGCCCCTAAATCTTCAATAAAAGAAGCATTTTCAGTAATTTTGCTTTCATCAACTGATAATCTTTCTGCTATTATTGGTTTTATTTTTTCAAATACATCTGACATTAATGTCCCCCTTGGATTTTCTATAATCTTAGTTAACATAATTAATCAAAAGTATTTTGTCAATAAATTTTTAGTTATTTTTTATCAATAGTGATAATTTTTCAAGATATTTTATCTCATATAATTTATATGCAAGCTCCACTGCATTAATTAAATCATCCGTTGTCCCTGCTCCATGGCCTATCAACACAATACCTCGTACACCAAGAAGCGGTGCGGCACCAAAATATTTTGGTATTATACGCTTTACTAATTTTCTCTTTTTCTCACTAAATACTCCAAAAATTCTTGAAACATAAGAAATCATTCTATTCATCAGCGAATCAGATGAAGATTTAAAAGAATCTCTTAATGCAGATAGAATGAATTTTTTTATCGCTTCAGCAATTTTTAAAATAGAGTTTCCAACAAACCCACTGCAAACAATAACGTCTGCTGTACCATCAAAAACATTGTATCCTTCAACGTTACCTTTAAAATTAGGCATTTTTTTCATAAGTTCATAAGTTTTTTTATGAATATTTGTTCCTTTAATCGATTCTCCACCCATATTTAACAAACCTATTGATGGATTCTTTTTATTATAAATAACCCTATAGTAAGCTTCACCCAGAATTGCATTTTGATATAAATTAATCTCATTGGCATCCGGATTGGCACCGATGTCTAGAAGGAGAGTTTCCTCTCCGTCATTTCTGGGAAAAAATGTTGCCATTGCGGGTCTTTTAATATCATCAATCATACCAAGATTTAAAATACTTGCTGCAACGATTGCACCAGTATTACCAGGAGAAAAAAAGGCATCAATTATTTTTTCCTTTAATAAATTGATACCTATTACTATTGATGATTTTTTCTTTTTCTGGACGGCTTTTATAGGCAGTTCATCCATTTCGATTACTTCTCTTGCATCGACAAAATGAACCCTATTGTTATTTTCAAGATTGGGAAAGTATTTAAGTAATTTTTTTGTATCACCGATTATATAGACTTGTAAATTAGGAAATGTTTTGCTTACAGTAATAGCACCCTTTACATATTCTTCAAAAGGCCGCTCTCCTGACTCAACATCGATCCCTATTCTCAATCCTCTTTAACCTCAATTATTGATTTGCCTTTATAATATCCGCAATGTATACATACTTTATGAGAGGGAGTTAACCCACCGCATTCAGGACATTTTACCATTTGAGGAAGATTCATTTTCATATTAATGCGTCTCTGGCTGCTTGTTCTAGATTTAGAAATTTTATGTTTTGGAACACCCATCTTTAATCCTTTTATTTGAATTTAGAATAGCATTTATAAAATATATATACAAAAATGTCAATATATGAAATGCAGACTGTAAAAATTCCTATTATTATTAAAAAATGAACCTCTACGAAGATTTCTAAAAAAGTAAAATTTTTTACAAAGTATACAGATTTAAAAAATTTCTTAGTGAAGTCCATGACCTATCTTGAGAAAGTTATTATACAATCATAAGCAGGCTGGTAAAACGAACCCACTCGTATCTTAAAAAATAAAATATCATAAGATAAAAATGGATGATGCCATGTTTTTTACCTTTTTTTAAGAATTTATTAAGATTTGTTTAATATCCATTTAAGAATAATGATCTATAAAGTAATTAATCAGGAGTTTTAAATATGGAGAAAAAATTAATAATATTATTAACTTTACTGCTTGGATTTTATATATACCCTTTAGATCAAACGACTGATAATGTTATAAAACTTGATATTGACACAGCAATATCCAAAGCTTTAAATCATAATTTCTCTTTGAAAAATGATAAAATCGATCTTGATAGTAAAACTCTACTTTTAGCTACTTCATGGAATAAATTTATTCCTTCCACAAGTTTACAGGGATCAATAGGTACAAATAAATCATTGAATTCTGTTACCACAACTGAGATTGTTAATGGTAAAAAAAGAACAAGTACTGCAATGGAAGAAACATCGAATAACTCTGCAACTCTGGGATTTAATACAAGTCTGTCGCTTAATGCAAAAACTATATTTGATATAAACCAACTGGCTATAGATTGGAAAAATGGGCTTTTAACTCTGGATCAGGCGAGAAATCAATTAAAAAACAATATTAAAAAATACTATTACAATCTGGTGATTTTAAAAGAGCAACTTGATCTGCAAAACAGCCTTGTGGAAAATTCTAAAGCAAGATTTGATACAGCAATATTAAAATTAAATCTTGGAGTCATATCCGAACTTGATAAGTTAAAAAGTGAATATGATTATAAATCTGCTCTTTATAATTTAAGCAAAATGTCTACCAATTATTCTTCTAGCCTTATGCAGTTTAAACAATTAGTTGGCATTGATAATAACAAAAAAATTGATTTAATAACACCTATACCTGATATTAAACAATTAGATTTTAAAAAAATACCAAATGAATCAATAGAAAAAAATCCTGATATAATAATGCTTACTCAACAATTAAAAAGTGAAGAAAATGGCAGGAATTCATTTATAGCATCCTTAACACCTTCATTAGGATTTTCATATCAGTTTAAAACAGCATTTAACAAAGATCCTTTTGCAAACCAATGGTTTGCTGATACTTATAATGATTGGGACAAATCTAATATGTTCAGTCTGTCACTCTCGATACCTATTGATGAGCTATTCCCGTTTTCTTCAGTACAAAACAATATAATAACAAGCCAGCAGAATATACAAAAAATTAAAAACAGTATTGAAGAAAAAAAAGAAACTGTAAAAAACAGCCTTTTAACTACTATACTTAAATTAAAAGAGGTGGAAAGTAATATAGATTCGTTAAATATAAATGCGAGTATAGCAGAAGAAACATATAAGCTTGCAGAAAAACAATATAATTTAGGCGGCAAAAATTATCTTGATCTTAAAGATGCGGAAAACAATATGTATGATGCTAAGATAAATATTTTAAACGCAAAATATGAATATCTATCAAATCTGCTTGATCTTCAGTATCTTTTAAATATAGAACTGTAGTTTAAAAGTTATTAATATATCTATTAGGTGGTAGTGTCAAAAATTTTATGAAAAAATTATGAAAACACTGCCAGTGTTCTTTG
>CAZHHK010000086.1:0-14616 GCA_964531405.1 uncultured Spirochaetales bacterium
ATTATTCCGGTTTTGAGCTTTAAAAGTTCCGGTTTTCAATTTTTGCTAACACAAAAAAAGAAAAAATAAATTATTACAAATTTTTATCCTTAGATTTTTATGGGTTCTATTTTTTTAATAATATGTTATACTAGCATTCAAAAAATCCTTATAAAAAAAAGGAGAAGCCATTTTGCTTAGAGCAAAAATTGCAGGTACAGGCTCATATCTTCCAGAAAAAATTCTAACTAATGCAGATTTTGAAAAAATTGTAGATACAAGTGACGAATGGATTACAATGCGAACAGGGATGAAGGAAAGGCATATTGCCGCAGATGGTGAAACTACAAGCGATATGGCATTAAAAGCAGCCGAGCGTGCTTTAAAAAATGCCAATATGAATCCTGAAGATATAGATTGTATTCTTGTTGCAACAGTTACTCCAGATATGACTTTCCCGTCAACTGCATGTATCCTTCAGGATAAATTACAGACACAAACCGGGCTTGCAATGGATCTTACAGCAGCTTGTACCGGTTTTATTTATGGGCTTCATATCGCAAACAGTTTAATAGCAACGCAACAAGCAACAAATGCCCTTGTTATAGGAGCGGAAGTGTTAAGCTCTATCACGGATTATACAGACAGAAATACCTGTGTGTTATTTGGAGATGCAGCGGGGGCGGTAATATTAACACCTTCCGAGACTACTCAAGGTATTCTTGCAACATATGTAGGTGCAGATGGTTCAAAGGCTGAGTTATTAAAAAGGCATTCGGGGAATTCAAGACAGCCTGTAAATAAAATGTCGCCTTATGAATATCATAATCTTTATATGTATATGGATGGCAAGGTTATATTTAAACATGCTGTTCATCGTATGACTTCGTCATTAAGTCTTGCACTCGAAAAGTGCAATAAAAGTTTAAGCGATCTTAATATGATAATCCCTCATCAGGCAAATTTAAGAATAATCGAAATGGTAAGAGAATATGCAAAATTAAGGGAAGATCAAATTTATATAAATATTCATAAAACAGGGAATACCTCTGCTGCAACAATTCCCGTTGCACTCGATGAAGCACTTAGAGAAAATAGATTGAAAAAAGGCGAAATAGTTGGACTTACTGCTTTTGGCGGTGGATTAACATATGGTGCTGCAATTATAGAGATTTAAGGGCATAGCCGTCCTATGAAATAATTACTGTGATTTACTTATTTTTGCTTTAAAAACCATTCATAATTTTTTTTGCAGTTGATATCGCCAAGCTCTGTCCCCTTTTTCCATATCTCTGATGCATTTGTCTTATCGCCTTTTTTATAATATGAAACGGCAAGTTTATTATAGATATCAACTATCGAAGGATCATTTTCCAGAGCCCTGTTGAAATATATTATGCTGTTAGCGTAATCTTCCAGTTTATAATACATGTTGCCAACCTGGATTAAATAATCGGTGATAACATTAATCGGTTGATTTTCTTTTTCGCAGTAATCTAAAGCTCCCTTCATATAGTTTATGGCAGTGAAATAATCCTTATCTATATAATAGCACCAGCTTAAATAATAATACGAATCACTTATTCTATAATTATAGTATAACAATTTTTCAAAATAGGATCTGGCTATATTAATATTGTTTTGTTTGAATTCCTTATAGGCAATGTTAATAATATCTTCGCCTAGTTTGGGACTTATCGATTTGTTTCCTGGTGTAATTATATTGTTACTATCATATATAAACTGAGGATTAGCCTTACAAAATTCTTCTATTGTCGTTGGTATATCGATTGTTTTTTTGTTTTTAGTTACAACCTGATTATTTTCTTCTTTATGATTGCTATAGTATGGATCATAATTGTCGGCAAAAATAATCATTGAAGTGTCTTTTTCCTGGACAGGATTTTTGCTTTTGTCTTCTTTTATGACAATTGTTGAATCATCCTCTTTCTTTGGTTTTTGTTCTTCTTCTTTTACATATTCTTTTTTAGTCTTGTCAAGATCAAAAACATCTATGACTTGAGTTGCTTTTGACTCTGTATCGAATTCTGTATCATCAATCACAACACTTTCTGGATTATTTTCAGTTTTTACAGCGTTATTATTATCTTTCTGTAAATCATCAGTATTAGACTTTTTTATAGTTGTATCTTCTATTGTAGTTTTTTCGCTTGCCGCTGTAATTGCGTCTATCACAGTACTATCGGATAAATTTGTATCATTTCCGGCATTAATTAATAAAGAAAAAATTATAGATAGCAAAATAAAATTTAATGCTTTTTTTATCAAAAGAATCCCTAATTTATAATTTATAATAATAAGCTTACATCAAATTTCGGTAAAATCATATAAAAAATATAAATTTTTACTCATACAATTATTCAAAAACTGTTAATTATATGCTATAATTATTCATCAAAATAAACAATGAGGGCTTACTTGGAAAATATTAGAAATTTTTCCATTATTGCACATATTGATCATGGCAAATCAACTCTTGCCGACAGACTTATCGAGTATTGCAAAATAATTCCTGACAGAGAGTTTCAGGATCAGATACTTGACAGTCTCTATATAGAAAGAGAAAGAGGCATTACGATTAAAAGTAATTCTGTCATGCTGCCTTACAAAGCTGATGATGGCAAGATTTATAATCTTAATCTTATAGATACCCCCGGACATGTTGATTTTACCTATGAGGTTTCAAGATCATTAAAATCATGCGAGGGTGCATTACTTTTAATCGATGCGACTCAGGGAGTTGAGGCGCAAACTCTTGCAAATCTTTATCTTGCATTGGAGTGCGATCTAGAAATTATTATAATAATAAACAAAATCGATCTTCAAAGTGCCAATGTTGAGGCTGTTAAGCATCAGATAGAGCATGATCTGGGGCTTAACAGTGAAGAGGCTATCCTTGCTTCTGGCAAAGAAGGTATTGGGATTAAAGATATTTTTGAAGCGATTGTAAAAAAAATTCCACCGCCAAAAGGTTGCGTTGAAGGACCTTTACGCGCTTTGATATTTGACAGTAAATATGACGAATACAAAGGCGTAATTATGTATGTAAGGATATTCGATGGAGAAGTAAAAGTCGGCGATGATATATTACTTATGCATACTGGCTCAAAATATACAGTTGAAGAAGTTGGTCATTTTAAAATAAAACTGGAAAAAGCAGATAAACTTACAACCGGAGAAGTCGGATATATTATTGCAGGTGTGAGAACGATAAGCGATATTCAAGTTGGTGATACTATCACTTTTTTTAATAATCAGACAAAAGATCCTTTGCCTGGTTTTAAGCAGGTAAAACCAGTAGTTTTTTCCTCATTATATCCAATTGCGGCAGACGATTATCAGGAATTAACGGATGCTCTGGATAAATTAAAATTAAATGATGCAAGTCTTATTTATCAAAAGGATTCATCGGTTGCGCTGGGCTTTGGGTACAGATGTGGATTTTTAGGACTTCTTCACCTTGAGATAGTACAGGAGAGACTAGAGCGTGAATTTAATGTTTCTTTAATTTTAACCGCACCGTCAGTTCAATATAAAATATATTTAAGAAATGGTGAGGAATTATTGATAGACAATCCATCAAATTATCCAAATG
Organism: uncultured Spirochaetales bacterium; assembly: GCA_964531405.1. Taxonomy (GTDB): domain Bacteria; phylum Spirochaetota; class GWE2-31-10; order GWE2-31-10; family JAFGQB01; genus CAZHHK01. Next base: position 3,596 of record CAZHHK010000086.1, read on the forward strand.
TATCATTAATAGATTATGTTGAAGAGCCTTATATAAAAGCTATGATTATTATGCCAACGGAATATCTAGGGAAGGTTATTACATTGTGTCTTGAAAAAAGAGGCATTCAAAAAAACATGATATATCTTGATGAAAAACGGGTTGAACTGGAATACGAAATGCCTCTTTCGGAAATCATATATGATTTTTATAACAGATTAAAATCCGTAAGTCGAGGCTATGCTTCTTTTGACTATGAGCTTATAGGGTTTAAGCCTACAGAGCTAGTAAAAGTAGATATCCTTGTCGCAGGCAAACCTGTTGATGCTCTGTCAATGCTTGTTCATAAAGATAGGGCAAGGGAAAGAGCCTTAAAGGCATGTGAAAAGTTGAGAGATAATATACCCAGACAGCAGTTTAAGGTGCCTATTCAGGGCGCAATAGGTGGTACAATAATCGCCAGAGAAACTATAAATCCATACCGAAAAGATGTAACTGCAAAGTGCTATGGAGGTGATATTTCCAGAAAGCGAAAACTGCTTGAAAGACAAAAAGAGGGTAAAAAAAGAATGAAGATGGTAGGCAATGTAGAAATTCCGCAATCTGCATTTCTCTCTATTTTAAAAACCGATGATGAATAAGCAAGGATTTTTTGATGGAAGAAATCGATATAAGAAAAATTGAAGATTTTATTAAGGTCCTTGGAGAAAATGAACTACTATATTTAAATAGACTCGTTGTTGAACGCCTTAAACTGATCCATCAGCAAAAAAGCACAATACCAAATGTCACGTTTTAATATTGGAGAAAAAGTAAGATTTACAGACCATGATGGAAATATTAAAATTGGCATAATCTTAAAGTTAAACAAAAAAACCGCCTCAATTAAAACTGAAGACGGGCAATACTGGAATGTGGCTCCTGCATTATTGAAGTCACTATAGACAGGGACAGAGCTTAAAATTTATAAAAGTTGATAGATTTTACGTGCTTAAATGATTATATTATTACGTTATTCAATAAATTTAGTATAAATTGTTGGATATAAATATGATTAAAGTCAAAGCAATGATAATTGAAATCGGCATAAAAAATATCGAATCAATAAAGAAAAAATTAAATGTTAAAAATATTGAAATCCTATACGGCTCAAGTTTTCTTGATGTTGTGGATACTATACACCTTGAAAAAGTGCATATTATCGTTTTAAGTGATTTTAGAGGCATAAAATCAACAACTGGCTATTTAAAAATGTTTACCATAACTAACCCGGATATAAAAATAATTCTTCTGTCAAATAATAAAACTGTTTCGGATGACATAAAATATTATTTTATCGAACGCGGAGCCGAGTCTGTTTTGTCCTGTTATGATATAGAAGGTATAAAAAAATGTTTAGAGTCAATTTATATAAATTATACCAATGACAATGATATAAAATCCGAATGGAAAAGTTGTACTAAAAAGGCAATAAGATATATAAAAGACAATTATCAGGATAAAGAAGTCTTAAAAAATGTCTCTAATATTATAAATTATTCTCCATCCACAATACATCATTATGTAAAGTATGATACGGGTATTTCTGTTGGATCATGGGTGCAACGACTAAGGGTCAATGGGGCGATTGAATTATTGCGTTCTACTGAAATACCAATTAAAAAAATAAGTGAAAAATTAGGTTATCGATCGGTGCAGGGTTTTTTAAAAATTTTTAAAAAGCAAACAAATAAAACACCTTCAGAATTCAGACCGAAATGATATAGTAAGTAAAAATACCAGTTAAAAAAGTATTTAGCTACTCAAATGGTATATCTTTAAGTATAAATTTTAAAGAAAAATCTCCGAGATATATAATAGTAACATAAAAATTATACTTATTTAATAATAATTGCTTAAAATTAAGGATTTTAATAAATGGCTAAAAATACTAAAAGAAGATCTGGATTTTTATTCATCCTGGTAATTTTTATTTTAATTGGAATCATTGTTTTTGCTTACAGGGATAAATTTGCGGTATTTTTTAATACAAGCTTTAATGCTGGCAGGGATTTTTTTAGTAAGAAATTTTCTGGAAACAAAAAAGAAAGAGAAGAGAAAATAACAAAGATAGACCTTTTTGGCAAAAAAGATAGCAGTAAAACAACTGAAAACACAAAGGACAATGAACAGTTGAAGAGTGAAGTCGAGAAACTTAAAGAAAGTATCAACGAAATAAAAGATAAACTTGATGATAAGGTCCAAAATAATAAAAATCAGACTCTAGTGAATAAAAAAGAGGAAAAAAATAATTTTCAAGAAATCACTGGTAATACTGATACTAAAAAACAAAATATGCAAGTGCAAAGTAAGAATCAAAATAATATTCATAATAAGACTTCTTATGTATATTTTAGTATGATATCAAATGATGATAAGCTTAAATTAGTAAAAGTTAAAAGGGAGATAAATTATATAGATATGCCTTTGACAGAAACATTAAAATCCCTTTTAAAAGGTCCAAATAATGATGAAAAATCAAAAAGCATAATTACAAACATTCCAGAAAATACAAAATTAATCTCGGTTACGATAAAAAATAATATAGCATATATAAATTTAACAAAAGAATTTGAATATAATAGATTCGGCAAGGATGCAACAATTAATCAATTAAAGCAGATTGTGTATACAACAACTGAGTTTGAAAATATTAAAGCCGTGCAATTTTTAATAGAAGGGAAGGTAAAAACCTACCTTGGCGGTGAAGGGATTACGATCAATAAACCTATTAATAGAAATGATTTGTCTTGACAACAGTCCTCTAAAATGATATTTAATCCGTAAATTTTGGCGGAGTAGCTCAGCTGGTTAGAGCATTCGGCTCATATCCGAAGGGTCATTGGTTCGATCCCGATCTCCGCTAATTTTTTTTCCTGCCAAAATTATATCAAAAAGAAACTAAATGGAATGGATAATTTATAAAGAAAATTTTGATGAATATGAAAAATATATATCAGTTCATCCATTCAGTGGTGTCTGGCATCAACCAGCGTGGCTTAGATTTCAAATCGAATGTAAAAAAGCAGTCGATGGCTTCGTTTTTGCAGTTAAAAATAATAATTTAATTGTATTAGCTGGCATATTTTTGATTTACAGGTCTTCTGCTGGGTTTAGTTACGGATATATTCCCTCGGGTTTTTTATATACAGATTTGGACAGAAATATTTATGATTTTTTTTTGAAAAACCTTGCGTCGGTTGCAAAGGCAAAAAAGATAATTTACACACAAATAGATTCGATAATCAACTATGATGAAAATTTTACAAATATTATTTCTAAAAATAAAAATCATAGATTAAATGTAAAGTTACCTATTCCCCAGTTCACAACAATAATCAACCTTGAAAAATCAGAAGAAGAAATATTAAGTTGTATGAAACCAAAGGGTAGATACAATATAAAGCTTTCGGACAAAAAAGGTGTTATTATAAGACACGGTGATATGAAGAGCTTTGATGATTTTTATAAAATTTTAAAAGATACGGCAGCGAGGGATGAATTTAAAACAAATTCATCTAATTATTACAAAAAAATGCTTGAATGTATTCCAGATGCTAAATTAATAACGGCTCATTTTGATAATAAAATTATAGCGGGCGGTATTTTTATTTTTACAGGAAGACAGGCGCTGTATTACTATGGCGCATCATCAAACGATTATCGAAATCTTATGGCTCCATATTTAATACAATGGGAAGCAATTAAAACAGCAAAAAGCAATGGATGCAAGTATTTTGATTTTATGGGAATCTCTGATCCTGCTGATAAAAAAGACAGACTCAAAGGCGTTACGGAGTTTAAGCTTAAATTTGGAGGGGATATCATAAAATTTAATCCTTCTTTTATAATCATTCATGATACTATTAAATATAATCTAATTAATTTTTTAAAAAAAATTATTAGAAGAAAATTCTAACTGAAGTATTAAAAAATATAATACAGATTGCAATAGACATAGATTGGTTTTTAAAAATAGGAAAGAGATTTAAAAAAGGAATAGGAGTGATAAAGATTACAAAATTGCGAAAGAGAAATAAAGAGTAGATGATTGGCTGGGATTTAGGGGGGGGTTAAGCCCCCTAAATCCTCACTCTCTCTGATTAAGAGAGTAATTTTTAGTATTCAATAATTATATTTTATTTATAATTTACGAAAATTATTAAAATTAATAATTTCTTACTCTTTTTGGTCTGTCAATGGCTTCGTTGACTTTTAATTGCCTGCCATCGACTTCTTTACCGTTTAATTCATTGATTGCAGTTATGGCATCGTCTTCATTGGACATCTCGACAAAACCAAATCCTTTTGATCTGCCTGAGCCAAAATCGATAATAACTTTTGCCGAAAGCACTTCGCCATAGTTTGAAAATATTCCTGCTAACTGTGAATCATCGCAGTTGTAGTTCATGTTACCAACATAAATTTTTTTTGACATTTTGATCTCCTGTCTTTAAATAAAAAAATACGTTGTCAATTAAATGTTTTAAGGCAGTTAAAAGTGCTAACCGCAAATTTTAAAACCTTTTAATTAATTATTTTTAAATTATGAAGTGTTAAGCTAGAGATACTGCTGACGAGACAAAGGAGGTTAAAAGCAGAGACATTCAATAAATTTTTTTCTTTAATACTTCTTTCCAAAAAAATAACTTAATAATACAATTAATTTAACAACTAATAAAGTTTAAATAACATAAAAAGGGTTAAAAGTCAAACTAAATTCAATAATTATAAAATTTATTTTGTTTACAATCTATTAGGTGGTGAATTTAAAAAAAATTATTGAATTTAATTATAAATGTAGTATTTTAATATAATATATACCTAAAGGTATTTAATTGCTGTAATTTATTTCATTTAAAGCATGAGTTGTCATTATTTTAGATGAAATAATATGTTTACTTTTTAAAAATTCTTATAGGATATATAAATAAAATAAGCGAATTTGTCCATTGTTGGTTAATAGCCAATATTTTAAATAAAGGCTTTAGTTTTTGATTGATTTAAGACAAAATTAAAGTTGGAGGATAAATTTATGCTTGAAACAACTAACGAGCTTGAAATATTCGGAGAGTTTTTAACTAAGAACTTGAGAGATAATGGGATTGAGTATTTTGACACTTTGATGAATGGATTATGTAAATCTCCAAGTTTATATCAGGTAGAAGATAATGTTAGAGAGTTTTATCTTGAGCAGATAAAGATAATAAGAAAATGCGTTGTAAAAACTATAGATAATGCAATTCATGATTTTTTAGCCGCTCTTCAAGATAAAGCCTGTATTGAAAATAAAATAGAAATCACCGTTAATGGAGTAAATATAGCATTAGTTTCCAGCTGTCTTCAAGCCGAGCCTTATTCGCAGGACGGATGGTATTCGAAGTTCAGTAAATTTGGGGAGGCAAAGGACTAAGATTGAATAAATTTACTGCTTGTGCTTTATTTATATTTATCATTTTTTATTCAATTAATGCCATAGATGATAATACAAAAAAAACATTGAATTATACATGCATTTTAAATAATGTTGAAAACCTTGCTAAGGCAAAGGATAATCTCGAGTTAAAAGTTAAGGATTTTCTTGCCGGATATGTACTTGGTATAAATTTTAGTATCGAAAAGGAAATGGTAAAACTGTTAACTAACGGGGAGTTGAGCTTTTTTGATAGGGAATTCGATATAAAAGAAAAAAAAATAAACAATGTCAGTTACATTATAGAAGTAGGTAAATACAGATATTTTTCTCCGCAGATTACAGATTATTCAAAGAAATACACTTTGAGGGTTTCAAGAAAAGGTGATGATTTCTGGAAGATTTACAGGAGCCTTTTGATCTATTGCCTGAAATCCAGCCTTAATAAAAAATCAAAAGGTATAATTGTGCCTCAAGGTGACCTTGATGTTATTTTGACAAAAAATAATACAATTATTGTTACAGAAACATTTACAGTTTATATAAAATGATTATTTTTTTATTAAAATAGTCTATCGCTGGTTTAAGATGGGATGAGTAATTATTATATATTATGAAAAATGAATCGAAATTTACTGAAACAGAAATTAAGGCAACTCACAATATAATAAAAGCAATTAAAATTGGCAAAATGAAATCCGCAATAGATTTAATGGAGGAATTAAAAGATACTATTTATTTTTCAATACCGCAAAAGCAGCGTATCGGCAGGGGGATTACGTGGGTGTTGAATAAAATATCGTCCATGATAATCAAATTCAATGATGAGTTAGATCTTTTTAAAGCGGGGACAGAGCTTTACGAAAACATCCGGGAAGATTCGATGCTTACCGGAATTCCGGTTTTTCTGGTTTCAGAATACGGCATTAAAAAGCCTAAAGAAACATTTGATTTTTTTCTCAAAGTATCCGATGCTCCGGGCTGGGTTTTAAAAGAATTTGCCGCAATCGCTTTCAGGAAACCCATCGAGGCTAATAGAGAGTTGTGCTACGATTTTCTTTTTAGTAATTCTAAAAATGATAATCCAAACATAAGAAGATTTGTCTGTGAAACTCTAAGACCGGTAGTTGAAAACAAGTGGATTTTAACCGACCCAGATTATTCTTTAATCATATTGAAAAATATGTTTAAAGAAGAAAATGAATTTCCCCGCACTTCGGTGGGTAATAATTTAAGCGACCTGTCAAAAAAACATCCTGAGCTGATTTTTAAAATAATTGCTGAGCTTGTTGACTATGGTAATAAAAATAGCTACTGGATCGCATACAGGGCATGCAGGAATCTTGTCAAAAAGAATCCTCACAAAGTCATGGATATTTTAAAGGTAAATGAGTATCATTATAAAGATAGGAATTATCACAGAGATTGAGAATGACCAATTATATAGAAAAAAATGCGAAGACGGTTTTAAGAAAAAGTAAATACACAGACACCTGGTTTGTATCAAAGTACAGGTTTAATGTTTACAGAGGCTGTGAAAACGCCTGTGCATACTGTGACGGGCGGAATGAAAAGTATAATACCACAAGCCGGTTCGGTGAAGAGATAGAGGTGAAAGTAAATATCCTTGAGCTTTTAAAAAAAGAAATTTCTAGAATCAAGGAGAAGACAATTTTATCTATTGGAGGCGGAGTAGGGGATTCATATCAGTCTGCCGAAAAGAAATATCAATTAACAAGGAGTATTCTGAAATTCCTAAAAAGTTACAACTTTCCGGTTCATATACTTACAAAATCGTCACTGATAGAAAGAGACCTGGATTTGTTAAAAGAAATAAATGATAAAAATAAATCTGTCATATCGCTGAGTTTTTCGACAAACAATCAGAAAATCGTCGATATTTTTGAGCCTGGCTGTGCCGTGGTAAAAGAAAGATTTAAAACACTTGAATCATTTAAAAAGAATAATTTTTATACAGGGATAATGTATATGCCGGTAATTCCTTTTGTGTCCGACAGTGCCGATGATTTTAAAAGTTTTTTAAAGGACGCGAAAAATACCGGTGTTGATTTTATCCTCTTTGGAGGAATGACATTAAAGGATGGAAATCAGAAGGATCATTTTTACAGTGTTTTAGATAAAAATTATCCAGGCCTTGCAGAAGAGTATGATAAAATCTATTATTCAAATATCTACGGAAGTCCTAAAGAAGATTATTATACGAAGATATCGAATTCATTTTATTCGGTGTTATCTGATTTTAAAATTCCACCGAGAATTCCCCATTATATTTACAGGGATAAAATAGAGCTTAAAGATGAGGTGGCGATGATTTTATTTCATATTTATTTCTTGCTTTCATTGAAAGGCGAAAATAAAAAGTTTTATGAAATAGCAGCATGGAACATCTTAAAGCTTGAGGATGATATTGCTGAGCTAGCAAAGGCGGGTCAACTGGAAAAAATTAAAGGTGTTGGTAAAGTAATTGGCGGTATTATAAAGGAAGTCGTGCTTGAAAGAAAGTGCACTTACTATGAAAGACTACTTTATAATTAAAAGTATTCTGTTTGACCGCCGCGCAATCAAGTGTGTAAACAATGTTTTATTTTTTTACCATTTTATATTTACACTTGATTGCGCGGCGGGTGAATATATTTATATCTACAAATTGCAGATTATACTTAATATTCTAAATTTATTGCTAACCCTGATAAAGAGCATGAAGAATCCAGTCATATTTAAATAATTATTTATAAATTGGAAATTTACTGCACAGTTGTTTAATTTTTAAAGAAATAGCTTTTAATTTATTATCATCATTAATATTGGCAGCAACTTCGTCATAATAACCAGCAATAATCTCCATCTCTTTTTCCTTCATTCCCCTTGTGGTTAGCGCCGGAGTGCCGACACGTATACCGCTCGTTATCGTTGGCGGATTAGGATCAAATGGTATGCCATTTTTATTTACTGTAATTCCAGCCTTATCGAGAGCAATCTCCATCTGCTTGCCAGTAATATTCTTATTCCTCAAATCAATAAGTAATAGATGATTATCCGAGCCTCCAGAAACCAGCCTAAATCCTCTGTCAATTAATGATTTGGCAAGCGCCTGGCAATTTTTTAAAATTTGTTTTTGATACTCTTTAAAGTCATCAGATAGAGCTTCCTTAAAAGCAACGGCTTTTGCTGCAATGACATGCATTAAAGGACCGCCCTGGATGCCCGGGAAAATATTACTATCTATTATTTCACTCATCATTTTAATACGACCCGACTTTTTTGCAACGATACCTTGTTTGTTTTCAAAATCTTTACCCATTAAAATCATACCACCCCTTGGGCCTCTTAATGTCTTGTGAGTAGTTGTAGTTACAAAATGAGAATCAAATATTGGACTTGGATGCAAATCAGTAGCAACAAGTCCTGCAATATGAGCCATATCCGTCATTAAAAAAGCTCCGCATGAGTCGGCAATTGATCTAAATTTTTTAAAGTCAATGAATCTCGGATATGCACTTGCGCCAGCTACTATTAGATTTGGCTTTTCTTTTATTGCAATCTCCTGAAGTTTGTCATAATCGATCATTTCTGTGTCTTTTGTTACACCGTAACTTATTATATTATATAATCTGCCAGAAAAATTTGCAGGAGCACCATGTGTTAAATGTCCACCACAGGCTAAATCCATACCAAGAATTTTATCACCGGGTTTTAATACGCTAAAATATACTCCCATGTTTGCTTGACTACCAGAATGTGGCTGGACATTTGCATATTCGCATTTAAAAATTTGTTTAGCTCTATTCCTTGCAAGATTTTCGGCAATATCGACGAATTCACATCCACCGTAATATCTATGCCCAGGATAACCCTCGGCATACTTATTAGTCATAACACTACCTTGAGCCTCAAGGACATATTTGCTTACAATATTCTCGCTTGCGATCATTTCAAGTTTATCGGCTTCTCTTTCATGTTCAAGCTCTATTGCTTTATATAAATCAGGATCAAATGATTTCAAATTGCTCAATTTTTTTCTCCAAAATATGATTTTTTGCGTGTTTAATATATATAGAATAACTTGTATTGTCAAGGCAAAATCAAGAACTATTATGAAATTACTCTGATTTAGGCAGGAGAGAATGTTTTAGTAAAAATGATTGATTTTTAGAAAGCGTCTCCTTCAAGTATTATGATTTCTACCCTACGATTTTTCTGCATGTTTTCTTCAGTATCATTTGGCACGATTGGCTCTAAAGCTCCTTTGCCGGTATAGAAGATTAATGATGATGGTATACCTTTTTTGATTAATAAATCAGCAATTGTTTTTGCTCTTTCAATTGATAATTTCAATTGAGATTCCTCTGTCCCTGCTTTAGCCGTATGACCTACAATTAAAAAGCTCCTATTTTTTATTTTTGAAAGCATTTTGTATATTTCATCGAGTTTGCTAACTTCAGTTTCGAGTAACTCTGTAGAATCCGCTTTGAATTTTAGATTATTTATTGTTATCGATATACCTTCCTGTTTATCTTTTATATCAATATCTTTTAAAATATTTTTATCAATATCGTTTGTTAAATCTTTTTTAACGATATATTTATCCATTAGCTGTATATTCTTATAAAAATACAATATAAAACCATCTCTTTTTATCCTATCTGTATTTTTTAATTCAAATTCATCGATAAAATGATCTTTAATAAAAACAGTATTTTTAATAGTGTTGTCAAAAAATAATTCTAATCTATGCAATCCTTTGGCATTTTCGATTTCTTTGCTGTCCAATGGTTTAATATACTCATATGTTAATTCAAAATAATCATAATCATTACCCATAAAATTTTTTTTGCCTGAATATTTTGTTTTAATTAAGATTTCCATTACATTTATTTCAGTACTGTTGAAAAAATTAATTATTGCTTTTCCATAATTCTCATAAACATCGCCTTCTTTTAAATCTATATCAGGGAAATATGGAAGGTTTTGCAAAATTGGGAAGAAATAAGTTTCTGAATCATCAAATAATCCTTCACTGTTCATTGAATATTCACAGTCTTGTATACTGTCAATAAATATGCCAATGTTTGACTTGTCTCTCATGGATTTATCATAAAGATATAATTGACCTTCAAAACTTATTTTTTTTTCGGGAAGATTTTTAATGTTTAATAATGCTTTGATTTCTTTTGTTTGCAAACCTTTATAGCTGTCGTTAAGATAAATTTTATAATTCCCACGTATTATTAACTGAATTTTTTTATTGTTTTCAAAATTAAAATAAAACTTTTTTGAATAAATATTTGAAAAAGATAATAAAATGAATAAAAATACTTTTAATAAGTTATTTTTCATAATTTATACTCTAATTATACGTTATATTATTAGCATTTTGGTTAAATTTATGCGTAAAAGTATTTAATTTTTCCGACCGGGCAACTAAATACTCATTTTTTTAATAATGCTTTGTTTTTAAAAAAACTTATATTTTTATAATTGCATGTCCGACAGAATATAACATTATTAAATTAATACTATTTTTTTTAATAAGAGTCAAAAATAATAGAAAAATAAAAATTTTTTAATA
>CAZHHK010000087.1:0-14577 GCA_964531405.1 uncultured Spirochaetales bacterium
CCTCTCTTTGAACCGTACCCTTAAGGGTACGGTTCAAAGAGAGGGTACGGTTCAGCATGAAGGAACTATAGCCCTTCAGATGATTTACAATCTTTGATATATCGTTACCCATATCGGCAATTACAACATGCACATGATCAATCAGTATTGAGCAGGCTAAAATTTTAATCCCAAGTTTTTCTTTTGATTCTTTAAAACATTCGAGAATGAGCTTTGCTCCTTCATCGTCAAGCAATACAGGTTCATTGTTGTTTGATATTCTCGAATACTTTGTCTCAAAAGTTATCAAATGAAACTTCGATAACTCTTTTTTCCCAAGCACTTCAGGAAACTCCTTCTCCCAGTCAAAAGCATTTATCTTCTTCGCTTCTTCGATATCAGGAAAAAGCCCGGGCGCAAAAAAATCGCTGCCTATTAAACTGTTGCCGCATTTGATGTTGCCGGACAGATCGGGCAGTACCTTTTCATGAAAAAGGTTGACTTCATTGTAAAGCTCATCATGCCTTGTGTATTCAAGAGCCTTAAGTGAGAGGCTCATCTTTGTTACCTCGACAGCCTGGGGATCGATGTCCACGCCGAATATGCAGTTTCGCAGGATGTCGCGTTTTATCTTGGCTGTAAGCCTTATGTTGCCGTCGTTATCATGATAAAACAATTCCCTTTCCTTTTTTGTTATATCCTTGCCCTGACCTGCCTTGACGGTAAAATAATGGATCACATGATTGATAAGCCTATCATAGGCTCCCAGTAAAAACGAGCCCGATCCGCAGGCTGGGTCGCAGATTTTTAAACCCATTACATCATTGATGTTTTTGCATTTTGCGAGCTTTGTCCCCACTGTGTTTTCGACAATGTATTCGACGATATACTGCGGTGTATAATAGACTCCGCCGGCTTTTCTTACTTCGGGTTTGTATTCGATCGTTGCCCGTTTGTCCGTTGTTGTCACGATTTTTCCGAGAAATTGTTCATAGATTGTACCGAGTATCTCGACAGGGATCACCTTGAAATTATACCTGGAGTTTTCAGGCAGCAAAGATTTTAAAATCAAATGAAGCGTCTTATTACTGAGTCTTACAGCATCAAGCTCTTTGCGGTCTTCGAAGATGCTGCCGTTGTATGTTTTGTTCATACGCGCAAAAAGGTCTTTGCAGGTTTCATTGATGATCCCCTCTTCGGATTTTAATGAAGCCTTATCGATTTGTTCGATAACCTGCGCGAGAAAGTCGTCTTCGATCTCCCTGTCGGATAAAACTTTAATAAATACAAAACGGTCGATAATTAATTGTATGACGCTTGTTATAAAATCGGAAGATAAATCGGAATTGTATTTTTTGATGTCTTTTGCAAGCGTTATGCGCCAGCCTGTTTTTTCATTATCAAGATCGTCGAGGAATGCCTTGTCAGGCGGGATGCGGTTTTCTTTTATTTTTTTTTCTTCAAGATATAATGATTCAAGACTGCCTTTTCTGACATTCTCCTTTTCAAAATACCGCCAGAGTTCGTCAAATTTATCAACATAGTCTGTATATTTCCAGTCTATAACATTAAAGTTATTTACCGTATGCGGATCAGCTTTGAAAGTACAGTCAAAAAACCTAAACTCCTCAAAGTCCGTCAGCAGGGCAAAATCCACTTTATTTCTCACAGATGAGCTCTGTGTAGAATACGCATAAGAATATGTCTGCCATATATATTTTATTTCCTTGAATAAATCATATTTCGGATGCTTTGCCTCCATGTAAAAGCAAGGCTTGCCATCAAGCTGTAAGAGGTAATCCGGCTCTTTGCCGCCTTTTCCTTTTGCCTGTACAATAAACTCACGGTCTGCTATATTTTTAATCCCTTCATTAGAAATATTCCAGTTTAAGTACTTGAATAATGGTTTTATGAATTCGTCTTCAACATTAGCTTCTTTATAGGAATCGCCTTTTTTTATAATACTGATTTTTCTGTCAAAATCCTCAACTAATTTTGCAATTTCTGTTTTTGCTTCTTCCATGGTAAAATACTGCATAAACCACCCTCTCGTTATTTTTTTACTTTATCATTTATACTTTAAAAACAAAAAATAATAAAGAAAAAAATCGCTCCATTTTAAAGACACCTCATTATTTTTTTTAAATTTTTTTTCATAATCTGTAAACGAAAATGAAGTTTTAAGCGTTTAATTAATAAAAATATTAATTAAACGGAGAATTAACATGGTTGGACGAAGCTATACCGTATCCAGATTGGGCATGAACTGCAGTACAATCGAAGTTGAGGTTGATATAAAAAATGGTCTGCCAAATATAACTCTGGCAGGATTATTATCACAGGAGGTGAGAGAGGCTAAAGACAGAGTGAGAGCTGCAATACAAAACAGCGGTCTGGCATTCCCGTTAAAAAGGGTAACAATAAATTTAAGCCCGGCTGAAACTATAAAAACAGGCACCCATTACGATCTGGCAATTGCTATTGCCGTATTAAAGGCAAATATGGAAATATGCGGAGATGATTACTTTGCTTTTTTTGGAGAATTAAATTTAAGTGGCGAAGTAAAATGGATAAGAGGGATACTACCGATGATTACTCATGCGATTGCAGAAGGCTTTAAAAAAATATTTATCCCGTATGATAATTATTATGAGGCAAGATTTTTAAAATGCGATAATATAGTCCCTGTAAAATCACTTTTTGATATAGTAAACAACTCAAATGATAATTCTTACATGAACATGATTGAAGATAATATTAAAATTGACAAAACCATCGCCGATTATTCTGATATTGTGGATCAAAAAGAGATGATCGAAGCTTTTAAAATAGCGGCAAGCGGTAATCACCACATGCTTCTCGTAGGTCCACCAGGATCAGGTAAAACTATGGCATCAAGCAGGATGCCGGGGATAATACCTGATCTGGAGGAAGAAGAAATTATTGAAATAAATAAAATTTATTCGATTGCTTCCTCAGGTATAAATAAAAACTGGATATCAAAACGACCTTTCAGGACTCCGCATAACAGTGCGTCAACTAGAGCGATAATCGGCGGAGGACCAAAGGTACTTCCAGGAGAAATAAGCCTGGCTCATAAGGGCATATTATTCCTCGATGAATTCCTGGAATTCAGGATTGATACCCTGCAGGCTCTGCGTACAGTTATAGAAAAAAAGGAAGTATATATATCACTGAGAAACGGCTGTGCCGTCTATCCGGCAGATTTTTTATTAATTGCGGCTTCAAACCCCTGCCCATGCGGATTTTATGATACAAGTGGCGGAATATGCAGCTGTTCGATTAAAGATGTAAAAAAATACAGACGTAAACTTAAAAATCCTCTGATAGACCGAATCGATCTGCAGGTAAAAGTCGACCGAATAAATTATAAAAACCTTACAAATGGTAAAAAAAATCAAACTTCCGATGAAATCAAGGAAGAAGTAATGAATACCCGCAACATTCAGAATAAAAGATTTGAAAACGAAAATTTTAAATTAAATTCGTGTATACCGGCTGAGAAAATAAATCAATACTGTAAAATAGACATTAAAGGCGATAATCTACTTGAAAAAATAGCAGATGAAAATTTGCTTACAGCAAGAGCCTGTCATAAAATTTTGCGGATAGCAAGGACAATAGCAGATTTAAACAGCCATGATATAATCCAGGAATCTGATATTATAGAAACATTAAAATACAGATTTTTAGATGTTGAATTATGCAACTAAAATTTGTATACTCATTTTATGAAAATATCAATAATAATTCCAGTATACAACGAGGAAAAACATATTTCAAAATGTCTGACGAGTATTTTAAAGAATAAAATAAATTTCAAAAATATTGAAATTTTAATCATCGATGGCGGAAGCACCGACAAAACCGTAGATATTATAAAAAATTTTCAAAGAAAAAAAAATTATATAAAATTACTTAATAATCCAAAAAGATATCAGGCTGCAGGGCTTAATTTAGGTATAAAAAAATCCAGAGGTGAAATAATAATCCGGTGCGATGCTCATGCCATTTATCCTGAAGATTACTTAACCAGGCTAATCGAATATCATAAAAAAAATAAAGCCGACAACATCGGAGGCGTATGGGAAACAATCCCTGCGGATAACTCCATAAAATCAAGAGCAATAGCTAGCTCGATGAATAATATCTTTGGCGTCGGATATTCATTCAGGACTATAAAAAATAAAGGCGATATTTATTCCGGCACCGTACCATTTGGTAGCTTCAAGAAATCTCTAATAAAAAAAATAGGATTATTTGATGAAAACTTAAAAATCGGCGAGGATCTTGACTACAATATCAGGATCAGGAAAAACAAAGGCAGGATTTTGATGATCACCGATCTGATTGTCCAATACATTGCAAAAGACAATTTTAAAAAATTGATTGCAATGTCCTTTAATTACGGATTATGGAAGACAACGGTAAACAAAAAACACAAACTAATTTCTTCCGTAAGACAATTGTTGCCTCCTTTATTTTTATTATTGAATATTTTATTATTTGCAACAGGATTTCTTTTTAAATTATTGTTCATACCTTTATTTTTGATTATAGCCATCTATTTTTGTGCATGCCTTATTTTTTCATTATCAGATACTCTGGCGCACAGAGAATCTATTAAATACTTTTTCTATTTAGCCATTAGTTTTATTATTAATCACTTTTTTTACGGAGCCGGTTACATAGTAGGATTTTTTATATCTTCCCCTTCAAGAAAAAAAATAAATGATTTTACTTATTCACAAAATCATCAAGCCTCTTAATATCTTTATCTGAACCAAAAGTTATCAGCACGTCACCTTCTTCAAAAACAGTATCCGAACTGGGATTGAATGTATACCTGCTTTGGTTTTTCTTTTTGACTGCAAAAATTAAAAGACCCGTGTTTAAATAAATATTTGCTTCACTTAGTGATTTATTTATTATTTTAGACTTTTTACCTACTTCAATATCTCCTATGTAAAACTGTTGATTGCTGTCAAGAAGACTTGTCTGTTCGATAAATGCAGCGATATTATCGTTTATTAATGAAGCCGTAAGTCTTTTGCCTATTACGAAATCACCAGATACAACTTCATCTGTACCTACAAGATAAAATTTCTTTATGTTCTCCTCATGAATAACATAACTGGATATCTTAATTTTTGGATTGAGTTTTTTTGCTGTAAGACAGATAAAGAGGTTGTCTGCATCTTCAGGCATCGATGTAATAAGTCCATATGCATTGTGAATGCCGGCTTTCAAAAGGATATCCTCTTTGGTCGGATCACCCTCTATATATATAAACTTTTTTATAAATTCCTTATTGGTCAAATTATCTTCAATAAGATTTTGTATAAACTCTTCATTATCAACCGCGACAAAATTCTTCTTTGATTTTATCATGGAATCAACAACATGCTTCCCGATTTTACCCACTCCGCATATTATGATATGATTTTTAAACTTTTGAATTTTATTAAGCATTTTCTTTCTCCGGTTGTCTTTTATTAAAAACATTTCAATAATAATCGAACTTATTATACTGATAAGGCTTGCAAAAAAAACAAATGATGTAATGGCAAAAATCATTGTAAAAATCCTGGCTTTATCGGACATCGGATGAATTACCTGTAAACCCAGAGTTGTGATGATTATTATTGTCATATAAAGGGAATCAAAAAGATTCCATTTTTCAATATACATATAGGACACCGTGCCTATAGATATAATGATAAACAATATGATAAATATAAAAATTATTTTTCTTTTTGTATTCATAATTTGATTTAAAATTATACCCAAAGGTATTTCAATTGTAAATAATTGTTGTAATTCATAACATTAAAAATATGGATTTACCATTATTTCAAATAATATATTTATATTTTAAAAACTTTTAAGAATATTATAATAATGAATAATTTTCAAGAAGTATTTTTTTAAATTGAACTTGATTATAAATTTTATAGAGTTTATTATTCCCTGCCGTAATAGACAGTCGCCTTTTTTTATTTTTTATAATCTTGCATATCCTTTCAAGGTCATTTTTTAATTCATCGATGTATACAAACAATCCACCGTCTTTATCCAATACCATCATCTCGCCTGTACGGCTTGTCAAAAATATTTTATCATAGGCTATTGCCTCATACATTTTGTTTGGCACGGCTGTTTTTGATACATTGTATTTATCATGCAATCCGTAATAAATTACATCACAAATATAATTATAAAAATTAAGTATTTCTGGATCATCAATATATCCCAGATATTTTATGTTATCCGCTCCATAAGATACTCCGGTTATTTTTTCTAGCTCTGTCCCCTCACCTGCTATAAAAAGAAAAAACCTGTTATTATTCTTGACGGCATTAATAAGCTCTACTATCATCCTCTCTTTATTTAAAACACCGATATAAAGGATTACTATTTTATCATCAATCCCAAGCTTTTTCTTTTCTCTTTTGATATTAATTTTTAATTTGATCTTTTCTTTATAATTGCCAAGTATAACAGGCATTATCGGATAACCATTTGTTTTGTACCAATCGTATCTTGTCATCCCCACGGTAAAAAACAGGTCAACTTTTTTTAATAATTGTTTTTCTATAAATACACAAAGATTTTGCAACAACCGATTGTTAAAAGCCATTTCACTGTATATTTCATGAGCATCATACACAAGCCTGACTTTTAATAACAATTTAAGAATAAACCCAAGAGGCAAAGTATCAAGATCATTGCAGTGCACTATGGAAATATTTTTTTCATTTTTTATATATTTATATGCAGCAAAATAAAATTTGATGAGTTTAAAAATTTGAGACAGCCCTTTTGAATAAGCAGACTTAATTTTTATCCTTACTATTTTATATCCATTCCTGATTTCAATATCCTTACTTGAACAGATCCTGTCCCAGGCAATGATTTGAGTTTTATATCCGCTATCAGCAAGAATCGATGCTTCAAGCTCAACCCTAGGATCAATAAGACAGGGATTGGTAAGCAGTAATATAACATTTTTTTTTATCATTTTGTTATTCCATTGCCGGCTTATCAGCAAAAATTCTATCTATAATTCCTTTATCAAATTTAATCCTTAAGTTCTTTTCCTGTGTTGGAAAAACAAGACCAGATTTATTCCCTGATTTATGAAGATATTTTACAAGAGTAAAATGTATATCGGCATATTCTGCATTTTTGATCTTGCTAAAAAAAACTGCGAGATTGGAAGCTTCTGTTTTAATAATTTCTGGCAACTGGGCGTTTTTGATACATTTTACTACAACATGACAGCCCGGGTAATCCCTTACGTGAAACCAGTAATCATTGCCGTTTGCTATTGCAGATAACATTCTGTCAGCATCTTTTGCGCTCTTTGATACATAGGCTTTATACCCATTTGACAGATTGAATATCCTTGCCGGCAGTCTGTTATTTACAGAATTATTATTACCAGATTTTTTACCTATAAGGTTTAATTTTTCCTCAAGTTTATTAAAATCAAATAAATTATCAATGTTTTTAACTTCTGCTAATAAAGTCTCATAATTTTTTATTTTATCCAGAGTAACGTATTTTTCTTTTTCCCAGATGATTCTGCCGTTTTTAATCTTTTTATATTTATTGAAATACCTTTCGATATTTTCAGCCGGTGTCAAATTCTCCTGCAACGGTATCGTTATTAAACCATCGCTCTCATAATCATATATTTCAATTTTTTTCAAACCCTTTTTTATTTCTTTAAAATTAGACTTTAAAAGTTCTCCATATTTCCTATATTTTTCTTCAAGTCCATCGTTTATTTTTTCTTCAATAGATTTCAAATGACTGTTAAGCTTATCAAGTTCATTTTCAATTAATGATATTGAATTTTTTAATTTACTTTTAAGGATATCTTCGTCAATTGCTTTTTTATAATAACCAAATATACCATAATTTATATCTCCGGTTAAAAATTCATCTCTTACTTTATAATCACTTTTATTTATCATATTCGGTTTTAATTCAAATACCTCACCGGGCCATTCATCCCTTTTTGGGAGTCTCCTTAAAACATCTATGATTTCAAAATTTTCATCGGTAAGGATTATGTTGCCTCCTTTGCCCCACAATCGTGCAATCAGATACCTTGTCCTGTCATAATGAAGTATCTTTAACACAACGATCCTCGACAGTTCATGCTGGTAAATCATTGCAAGTTTTGCCCCTTGCAGGTTGCCATTTAAATTCTCCGAAAAACGCATCTGGGATTTTTGCATATTAATACCATGAGGGATTATGCAAATCCTGTTATAATTATCAAGAACACTTAATAAAACAAAGAGATCATTCTTGCCGTCAAATATATTGATGATAATGCTGTTTTTATCAGGCTGATAGAATTTTTTTATAAGTCCATTCTGCGGGAATGATTTTAAGACAGCCTCAATTTCCTTGCAGTTTAATGACATATTACCAATTACTCTCTAAAGACACTTTATACCCTTTAACTCTTGGTGATACTCCAATATTAAAATCATCGGCACCTTTTTCCATAAATTTGTGATATGCATAACCTGCAATCATTGCACCGTTATCCGTTGCATATTTAAGGCTCGGAAAATACACTTTTACATTTTTTAATTTATTAAATTCTTCCCTTAAATATAAATTTGCAGACACTCCTCCTGCAACGACAATTGTATTAATCTTTAAATTCGAACTTGCCAATTTCGTCTTCTTAATCAGCATGTCAAAAGCCTTCTTCTGAAAACTGGCGGCAATATCTTCCATTTTATAATCAGACTTTTTTAAATATTTTTCAAGGTAATGGATAACTGCAGTCTTTAAGCCAGAGTAACTCAAATCATACAAGCGGTCCGATTTGTACAAATTTGACACCGGGAAATCAAAGGCTTTTGGATTGCCGTTTTTTGCAAGCTTCTCTATCGCAGGACCTCCAGGATAGCCGAAATCATAATGTTTGGCTATTTTATCAAATGCCTCTCCTACTGCATCATCAATTGTTGTACCGAGTACAGTATATTTGGTAAATGATTCTGCATGCACTATCAAAGTATGGCCACCTGAAACTAACAAGCCAATATACGGAAACTCAATATTAAAATCTAGATGAGGAGAATAAAGATGGGCTTCAATATGATTTATCCCGACAAATGGTTTGTTGTTCATCCATGCAATGGATTTAAAAAAACTTACCCCAATTAATAATCCGCCTATTAATCCAGGAGTATTGGATGCTGCAAAAAGATCTATTTCATTTAATTTTACACCGGCATTCTTTAATGCCTCCTCAGTTACTGGAAGTAATTTTTCAAGATGAAGTCTGGAAGCAATTTCAGGGACAACCCCCTTCCATTCTAGGTGATCTTTTACCTGCGATGAAACAACATTTGAAAGCACTTTTTTACCGTCTATGACAACGCTTGCCGATGTCTCATCGCAGGTAGTCTCCAATCCAAATACAATCATAATAAAATCCTTGATTATGAAGATAACGATTTTTTATAAAATCTGTCAACTTGTTTTAAAAAATATAAAAAAAATCTTTTATTTAGATTTTAATTTCATTTATTACCATTTTAATATAAAATTATAATCATAAAGTAAATATTAATCTTTATTACTATTGGAGGATTAATAATCATGAAAATTAAACAAAAACTGATATTAAATGTTTTAATTCCCGTTATTGGATTAATATTCATAATATTTGTATCAATCAATTATGCCAATAATATCTATAATGGATTAAAAAAACTATTAAAAGACGAATCCTTTGAATCAATTCAGCTGGTTTTAAATGCCGACAGGGATATGTATCAGGCGCTTGTTGCAAAAAGGTCAATGATTAATGGAATAACAGAACAATTAATTAATGATTATAATGAAAATACAAGACAGGCAAAAGAGAGAATGAATCAGGCTTTTTTAATACTTAATAATAATATAGTATTCTGGAATAATATAAAACATAATGATAAAAATATAGAATTACATAGCGATAATGATACTATTACAGCTCATTATGAAGATTTTAAAAATAAATTCAATTCATGGATTGATATATCATCAAGCAGGATTTCAGAAAATAACATGATTTATTCTGAAATAATAGAAGAAGATAAATTATTTGAGGAAGCAAGAGAAGATGTAAATATAATAGGAGAAATAATACAGGCGGGTGCTGATAAAGCAATGCTTGAAAAGCAAAATTTAAAAAAATCAAATGAAATCTCTTTATTTATTATTTTTGGATTAATAATCATTTTAACAATTGTAATAGGTTTTATAATATATAGCTCTATAATAAATATAATTAATAAACTTTCAAATAGTATTAAAAAAATTAAAGACGGCAGCGGAGATTTGACTAAAACTATTCAATTAAATACTAAAGATGAATTAAATGATCTTGGTAAAGATTTAAATCAGTTTATTTTTACATTAAATAATTTAATAAAAGCCATTAAAGAAAAAACCTCCGAATTATCAAAAATAAGCTTGAATCTTGCATCAACATCCGAAGAATCTTCAAGCGCTTTTGAAGAAGTACGTGCTAACATGGAGAGTATGAAATTAAAAATTAATAGCCTTGATGAT
This sequence comes from uncultured Spirochaetales bacterium, assembly GCA_964531405.1. Lineage (GTDB taxonomy): Bacteria > Spirochaetota > GWE2-31-10 > GWE2-31-10 > JAFGQB01 > CAZHHK01. Next base: position 10,594 of record CAZHHK010000087.1, read on the forward strand.
GAAATAACAAATTCACATAAAATAATTAATGAAGTTATGGATAATATAACTCAAATTATCGAACTTATTGTAAGTGAATCATCTGCCATAACTCAATCATCGGCATCTATCGAAGAAATGGATGCTTCAATGAAAAACATAACTGATTCTATAATTTTAAAGACTAAAAATGTTACAAATCTAAAAAATGTGGCAGATAATGGCGAAAAAGAAATGACAGCAACTATTGAAATCGTTAATAAAATTAATGAATCAACTTCAGTAATGATAGATACGATAAAAGTAATAAACAATATTGCATCTCAGACCAATCTTCTTGCTATGAATGCAGCTATTGAAGCAAGCCATGCCGGAGAGTACGGCAGGGGATTTGCTGTTGTCGCTGATGAAATAAGAAAACTTGCAGAAGATGCTCATAATAATTCAAAAATGATCGGTGACTCATTGAAATCAATTTTAAATCTTATAGAACAATCATCTATATCTGTTAAGAATACAGGCAATCTATTTAAAACAATGGTCAATGATGTTGATGTACTTGCGATGGGCATGGATGAAGTTAAAAATGCAATGTCCGAATTATCAACAGGCTCAAGCCAGATAATCCAGAGTTTGTCATTAATTATAAATATCAGCAATGATTTAAAAAGCAAATCTTCAGATATAGAAAGTAAAATGAAAAAAATGGATTCATCAATCAACAATGTCTCTAATATTTCAAAAGAGACAAAAAACGGTATAGATGAAATGACTATAGGAATTAACGAATTATATCAATCGGTATCCTTAGTAGCCCGAGCAGGTGTAGATAATGCATCGAACGTAACAAGCATTAATGAAATGATAAATAAATTTATAACTCAATAAATTTATTTAATATCCGTCATAGTAATAAATTCAACTCCAAGTTCATGTCTTTTGTTATAATATTCCTTTAATAAAACAGGTAAATTTTTTGTCTGATTATGTGCAATCCCTATGGCATACCCATTAACTTTTGCATAATTTATAAGAATATTCATCTGATTTCTCATATAATTCAAATCTTTTTTATTGTCTAAAAAAACATTGCGTTTATAAAATATCATATTGTATTTAGCCGCGATCTTCTTTGATTTACTGACATTACTCGTCATCGAATCAATCCAAAACAGATTGTTTTTTGATAATTCTTCAAAGAGTACATTCATAACTTTTTCATCATTCGTTGCTTTTGATCCCATGTGATTGTTTACTCCCTTTATACCCGGATATTCTCTGATAAAAGTATTTATCCTGTTTTTTAACTCTTCTTCAGTCATATCAGTAAACAATGCGTTTTTTTCAACATACTGCTTGCCTTTAAAAGGCTCCATCGGTATATGTAGCATCATTTCGGCGTTAAACTGCTTTATCATATCATACGAAATCCTGCTTCCCTCTACATCGGGAATTATAGCATAAGTCAAAGGAATGCCTGTATTTAAAAGCTCTTTTGTCAAATTGTAATCATAACCAACATCATCTATTATAATCGCAATTTTGACAGGTTTTATGTAAATATTTTTTTGATTCTTATTATAATTGTTGTTGTATGAGATTGCATTATTCTTTTTAATAACATGCTTATCCTGAATTTTTTTATTATTTAAAAAACTATTTTCCTTATCCTTTTCAGGATAACTATGTTCTTCAAAATCAGCCGTATTATCCTCATCAATCATATAATAAATATAAATATTTGAAATATCCTTGAGCTCTTTATCATTCTGATAGAATACAATCTTGATGATGCCGTTTTCATCTCCATTGTTTATGGCAAGAAATTTGACAGATAGGTTGAACTTATCATAAATTTCACCGGATATTTTTTCCTTTAAATCATCGTTAAATCTGCTGTTAATCTGGATAATTAAAGCATTTTCAGTATCATCATAGCTTAAAGGATTCAACAATTCGATAAGAGAAGTTTTGATTTTTTTATTTAATTCTTTTGGGAAAATTAATATAGCATAAAATGAAATTGCAAATATTATAATTATAACTACTAATGATAAAAACATCAATAAAGAATATCTTTTTTTATTAGCAGCAGATCTTTTTGTTCTCTTTTGAGTCTTTTTTACAGTTTTTCTTTTTGGCATAATTTTAATATCGATTAGGATTAATATCGGCTTTTAAATCAAATAATTAGCATATATTTACTTTAATATCAATCTTTAAGCAATTGAATTTTATCTGGATAAAGCTCAAGAATCTTTTTGTAAAAACTCTCGACCTTATCCACATGATTCTCTGCAGTATATAGCTGTGAAATATAATAGCTGTATTTGGCATAATTCTTTCTTTTTTCTTCATTTGTCAAAAGTTCTATCAATCTTGTAGTCAGATCAACATCGGCATCAACCAGATATCCATTCCTCCCATTTTGAACAAGATCAAGGTAACTGTCATCTCTCCTTGCAACTATCGGAAGATTGCAGATGCAGGCTTCGATTAATGTCATTGGATGCACTTCACTTAATGATGCTGTTGCAAAGATGTGCGATATAGAATATAATTTATGAACAAGCTCCCAGTTTACAAATCCTGTAAATATGATATTTTTTTCAATATTAAAACTAATTGCCTTCTTTTTTAATTCTTTTAAATCCGGTCCATCTCCTACCATCAAAAGCTTGACTTGAGGTATTTTTTTTATAATAGGGACCACTGCATTCAAAAGCTCAACAACTCTCTTTTCCCTGCCTATCCTGCCGACAAATATAATAAGTTTGTCATTTTTTTTGATATCAAATTCCTTGTGTAAAAGATTGATCTCGCTTTTTGTGATTTCAGCGGATTTAAATTTATGCATATCTATACCATTGTGTATTATCTGTATTGGAATATCCGGCAGCAATTGATGAAAATATTTTTTTGCTTTGATAGACGGTGCTATCAACGCAGTTGCCTTTTTTAAAAAAGCTTTTAATATTTTCCTGATCATATTAGCACTTAACAACTTGCCATTCATTATATAATGATTATACTCTTCCCACATTGTATGAGTAGTATGAACATGTGGTATTTTTAACTTTTTTGCCGCCCATTTACCAGAATACCCTACAGAAAATTCGGTATGCGTATGAATAAGCTGAATTTCTTTTTTTTTCAAAAATCTGTTTACACTCGGCTGAGTAAACAGGGCAAGTCTCTGCTCAGTACCCATCCCTGCTTTTATAGACGGAAGCCTTATAATATTGTCATCCTTATCCTGATACATTGGTACTTCTGATGTAATAATCACAACCTTATGTCCTCTCTTTTCAAGTCCATTTTTCAATTGAAGTACAGATGTAACGACTCCGTTTTTTATCGGAAGATAGCAGTCGGTGAATATTGCAATGTTCATAATAATCCTTTTAGTCATTAGTATCGTCTTCATCAATATGAAGACCAAGATTTATAAAGATTAAATTCCAGAAATTTGAGATTTTTATTGATTTATTATTAAACAAAACTCCACGTTCAATAAATATATTTCTAGCGGCTTCTATTATTTCTTTTTTAAATAATTCTTCATCATTAAAATCAGACTTAATTACTTCAAGCTTTGCATCAATGAATTTTTTGTATCTGTTTTTACTCTTATGATAAACATATCTTAAAAAATAATGGATCGCCACTCCCAAAATAATTAAGCCCAGGATGAAACCTTTTATTAAATTACTGAAATATTCTTCAACATATTTGGTAAATACTAGAATAGCCAGTACAGGAGGTAAAAAATATAAAATAATAAATATAATGTGATTTCTTTCTATTTTGGCTTTTAACAAGTTGAATTCTTCTTCAATATTTATAAGTTGCTGCTTCAGATCATTCATAACCCGTGCATTATATATTTTTTTTATAATTTTTATCAAGCTTTAATTTACTATTTTCAAAGAATTACTCACAAAATTATTTTAATGAACCTCCCCGCAGCAAGCTGACGGGGTATCAAAAGAATGGGAGCCAACG
>CAZHHK010000088.1:0-14470 GCA_964531405.1 uncultured Spirochaetales bacterium
AATTTAAATTATTCACTTTAGAAGTGATTAATATATCTATTATACGAGGAGATTTATTATGGACAAAGCTATCGGTTTTATTGGAGCGGGAAGGATCACAAGGATTATCCTGCAGGGTTTGAAGAATAAGGGTAAATTGCCTGCCAAAATTTCAGTAAGCGACAGTGAGCTTAATGTGCTAGATTCTTTAAAAAAGAGTTTTAAACAAATTGAAATTTCTCACAACGACAATAAAAATCCTGCAAGACAGGATGTGGTGTTTATTTCACTTCATCCGCCTGTTTTGATTAATGCCTTAAACGAAATTAAATCATCTTTAAAAAAAGATGCGGTTGTTATTTCGCTTGCCCCGAAGATTACAATTGCTAAGATCAGGGAAACAATCGGTAGCGGTTTTAAAATCATAAGGATGATTCCAAATGCACCGTCAATAATCAATGCGGGTTTTAACCCCTTTGTTTTCTCGGACGGTTTTACTGATGCAGAAAAAAAGGAAATCAAAGATTTGTTTAGTAATCTTGGAGAATGCCCCGAAGTAAAAGAGGAAAAATTGGAAGCTTATGCAATACTAACAGCAATGGGACCTACTTATTTTTGGTTTCAGCTATATGAACTGTCCGGGCTTGCAAAATCATTTGGGCTTGATGATAATGATATAAAAGAAGGGATAAAAGCCATGATGAATGGTACTGTTAAGACAATGTATGAATCTGGATTATCAAATAATGAGGTTTTTGATTTGATACCGGTAAAACCGATTGGCAATGAAGAAGAAAATATTAAAAATATATATAAAACAACTTTAACCGGATTATTCGGCAAGCTTAAATCTTAAAGGGGAATGGTTTAAAACCCATTCCCTGTATTGAAGAAAATATGGAGGTAAAAAATGACAATAAAAATTTTAGGTACAGGCTGTCCAAAATGCAAGATGCTTGAAGAAAATGCAAAAAAAGCAATAGAATCATCAGGTATTGAAGCATCAATCGAAAAAGTTACAGAGATTAACAAAATTATGGATTATGGAGTAATGATGACCCCTGCTTTAGTCGTTGATGAGGAAGTTAAATCTGTCGGCAAGGTTTTAACGGCAGAGGAAATCAAAAAAATAATTTCAAAATAATTAGGAGGAAGATTATATGTCAGATAAATGTTGTTGTGGAAGTGAAGGAATAAAATTAATTTATTCTTGTTCGGGAGCTGCAAATACTGGCTTTTTAGCGGACAGTGTGTCAAGAAAATTAATGAAAGACGGTAAAGGGAAGATGACCTGCCTTGCCGCAATGGGTGCAGAATTAACCGGGTTTATTGAGTCTGCAAAATGTGCAGAGAAAAATATTGTGATAGACGGTTGTCCTGTTGCGTGCGGGAGAAAGATTTTTGAAAAATTGAATTTGCCGTTTGAACATTATATTACTACGAATTATGGGGTTGAAAAAGGTAAAACAGAAATTACCTCTGATGTAATCGGACGAGTAACAACTGAGATTGGTAAAAATATATAAGAGAGAGTTATAATGAACAAAATCAAAATTTTAAGTATCTTTGTTTTTTTATTATTTATGACAGGTCACTTGTTGATTAATGGTGTTACAGTACATGAAAAATGCATTGGTTTAAGCAATAGTTTTTTAAAGGACGCTTTTATAGTAAGTCTTGCTAAAGATATAATATTAAAGACTGATGGTGTAACGATAAAAAAATCAGATCTGGAAGATGAAATCAATAAAAATAACGATAAAATAAAATATCAGTTAATAAAATATAAATTTTTCCTGTTAGAACAGATCGCAACCGGAAAAATCCTGACAGTTGTAGGGGTTAAAGAGCTGAAAAAATCTAAAATAAAAACGGATAAGATGAGCGATGATGAGATAATAAAAACGTATGTTTCAAGCGTTACCGAAAAGGTGAGTGTGACCGATAGTGAGATGAAGAATTTTTATGATGAAAACCGCTCGATGATGGGCGGGGCATCTTTTGAAAGCCTAAAGCCGCAATTAAAAGAATATTTATTAAACCAGAAAAAACAGCAAAAAATTTTTCAGGTTATTAATAATCTGGGTAAGTATCAAAAAATAGAGATTAATCAGGAATGGGTTATAAGTCAATGTAAGATAGAAAAAGATAATATAGTCGACAAAACCCGTTTTAATGGGAAACCTTCAATGATAGATTTTGGTTCGAAAGGATGCGTTCCCTGTGACATGATGACCCCTATACTCGAAAAATTAGAAAATAAATACAAGAACAAAATAAACATAGTCTTCGTTCATGTAAATGAAGAACAGGTTCTTGGAGCTAAATTTGGTATCCAGTCTATACCTGTCCAAATATTTTTTGATAAAAACGGCAATGAAGTTTATAGGCATACAGGTTTTTTCTCGGAGGAAGAAATAGAGAAAAAATTTGCTCAATTAGAATTTAAATAAAATAAGGGGCAAGGAATGAGAAAAATATTATTTGTTGTTTTTATAATGGTTTTAATTTTTGCCTGCAACAAAAAAGATAAAAAAACAAACGAACAACAGGCACAGTTTTATTCAGAAGATATGTCTATCGATAATTCTTTAAAATCTGTTGATACAGAAGTAAAGAATGATGAGAAAAAATCCAGAGTCAAGGTAACTTTTATAGAGCTGGGGTCGGTAAATTGTATACCATGCAAAATGATGCAACCTGTAATGAGGCAGGTTGAAAAAAAATATAAAGATCAGGTAAAAGTTGTATTTTACGATGTGTGGACAGATAAGGATGCCCCAATGGCTGAAAAATATAAGATACAAGTTATACCCACTCAGGTTTTTCTGGACAGTAATGGAGTTGAGTTTTACAGGCATCAGGGGTTTTTCCCCTTTGAAGAAGTTGAAAAAATATTAAAGCTAAAAGGAGTTAAATAATGCTTGAAAATATCTTCATATTTTTAACAGAAATTTTATCAAAGAGCTGGTATCTGGCTTTAACCGGCTCTTTTTTTTGGGGAATTTTGAGTGTAGTATTAAGCCCATGTCATTTGGGCAGTATTCCATTAATTGTTGCATTCATAAATGAACAAGGAAAAATAACATATAAAAAAGCTTTTTTAATTTCGTTTTTTTTTAGTTTGGGAATTTTAATTTCGATTACAGTAATAGGAGTAATCACTGGTTTGACAGGCAGAATATTGGGAAACATAGGGTTTATGGGCTTTTTATTGGTTGCATTTATTTTTTTTATTGTAGGACTGCATTTTATTGGATTGATTCCTATGCCGAATTTTTTTAATCTTAGTCAGCCGGATATTAAGCGAAAAGGATTGATATCCGGATTTTTATTAGGATTAATGTTTGGTTTAGCATTAGGTCCTTGCACTTTTGCTTTTATGGCTCCGATTTTAGCAGTTGCATTTAGTGCCGCTTTAACAAATTTGACTTTTTCAATTGCAATAATTTTTTTATATGCTGTAGGACATTGTCTTGTTTTTATCTTTTTTGGGACATTTGGCGAACTTGTCCAGAAATTTTTAAACTGGGATGAAAAATCAAAAGGGACAATAATTATAAAAAAATTTATTGGAGTAATCATTATTTTGATTGGTATTTATATAATTATAAGTAATATTAAATTTTCATGATTTTAAATGGAGGTTTTTATGCAAGAAAAAAAAGGACTTTCTTTTTTTGAAAAATACTTAACAATCTGGGTTTTATTATGTATTGCTGCTGGTGTTTCAATCGGAAAATTTTTGCCGATTGTTCCTAATTTTTTAAGTAAATTAGAATATGCTCATGTATCTATACCCGTTGCGGTTTTAATATGGTTGATGATATATCCCATGATGTTAAAAATAGATTTTACAAGCATTGTTAAATCGGTAAAGCAACCTAAAGGCTTGGCTATAACAATAATTACTAACTGGCTGATAAAACCTTTTAGTATGTATTTTTTTGCGTGGTTATTTTTTTATGTGATTTTTAAAAATTTTATCACCCCGCAGAATGCACAGAGTTATCTGGCTGGTGCCGTACTTTTAGGAGCAGCACCGTGTACCGCCATGGTATTTGTGTGGAGTTATCTGACAAAAGGTAATCCTGCTTATACTTTGGTACAAGTGGCTATCAATGATTTGATTATTTTATTTGCCTTTACTCCGATTGTTGCATTTTTGCTTGGCATAAGTAAAATTGTTGTACCTTATGATACTCTGATTTTATCAGTCGTGTTATTTGTGGTAATACCTCTGTCAATGGGATTTATTTCAAGAGTTTTGATTATTAGATTAAAAGGGTTGGATTTTTTTGATAATAAATTTGTCCCAAAATTTAATAATATAACCATATTGGGATTATTGTTTACCTTGATAATTATATTTGCTTTTCAGGGTGATATAATAATAAGACAACCTTTGGATATTTTATTAATAGCGATTCCATTGGTAATTCAGACATTTTTTATTTTTTTACTTGCATATTTATGGGCAAAATTATGGAAAACAACCCATGATATAGCAAGTCCCGCCGCAATGATAGGAGCAAGCAATTTTTTTGAGTTAGCCGTAGCAGTAGCTATTTCACTTTTTGGTTTGAATTCCGGAGCAACTCTTGCAACCGTTGTCGGAGTACTTGTAGAGGTGCCTGTGATGCTTACGCTTGTTAAGATATCTAATCGTACAAAGGGATGGTTTAATAAAGAAGTGCTGGAAGAATATGGGATTGATTCTTAAAATTAATTATTTATTAACATAAAATTAACAATTAAAATTTATATTAATAAACAAAAAATATACTAATAATAGGAGTTAATCATAATGACCAAAGTTCTATTTGTCTGTGTGCATAATTCGGCAAGGAGTCAGATGGCAGAAGCTTTTTTAAATGATCTGGGTAAAGATAAATTTGTTGCAGAAAGCGCAGGGCTTGAACCCGGTGTCTTAAATCCTTTGGTAGTTGAAGTAATGAAAGAAGCAGGTTATGATATTTCTGGAAATAAAACTAAAAGCGTATTTGATTTTTATAAACAGGGTAAAACGTATGATTTTGTCATAACGGTTTGTGATGAATCAAGCGGTGAAAGATGCCCGCTCTTTCCAGGAGGGGCAACAAGGCTTCACTGGGGGTTTGATGATCCATCTTCGTTTAATGGGGATGAAAAAGAAAAACTTGCAAAAACAAGAATCGTAAGAGATAAGATAAAAGAAAAGATCATAAGTTTTATTAAAGTATACAATTAAGTTTTAAGCTTTATTAGATTTCACTCCTTCAGTTTGGTCATTATTAATTAATCAAACTTAAACTTAAGATGGGTAACGGAAACACTTTTAAGTATAAAATAATATTTTATTTGTTTCGATACTTTACTACATGAATTTTTTCTAATGTTATGAATCCTTTATTGATAACTTCATCAAGATATGGACGCAGCTTGTTTATATTTTCTTCAGTATCGATTATTTCCACTATGATTGGCAGATTACTTGACAGTTCAACCAGCTTTGCCGAATGCATTCTTTTATCTGCGCCGTATCCCATAATTCCTCTTGTAACTGTTACTCCAGCAATGCCTATTTCTTTACATTTTAATACTATATATTCATATAAAGATATATCTTTGAATTTTTCTTTTTCTGCAAGAAAAATTTTAACTAAAATATCATCCTCTTCTATAATTAATTTTTCGTTATTCATAGTTTAAACCTCATTTAAATTTTAATCTTTAACAAACAATTTAGCTAAACTAAATCCTATAAAGACAAATAATAAGCCAAGACCATTATTTAAAATGAAATTTAATATAGCATATTTTATTTCAGATTGCCTTATTAAATTAAATGTTTCCAGTCCAAAAGATGAGAATGTTGTAAAACCACCAAGTAAACCGACAAAAATAAAAAGACGAATATTTGGACTAAAAATAAACTTTTCAGAAAAAGCATATAAAAATCCTATAATAAAACAACCAGTAATATTAACGAATAATGTACCCAAGGGGAATATCTTATTGCTGATATTCATAATAAAATTTGACGATAGATATCTCAGTAAAGAGCCGATTCCTCCACCGAGGATAATATATAAATATTTCATCTCTATTCCTTATATATTAGACATTTATCTGTTTTTAAATGCTTTTAACCCGATGAATTTTCCTTTATCTCCGAGTTCTTCTTCAATTCTTAAAAGCTGATTAAACTTTGCTATTCTTTCACCCCTGCACCCGCTTCCAGTCTTTAAGTGGCCAGCGCCGGTTGCTACCGTTAAATCAGATATGGTTGTATCTTCTGTTTCACCGCTTCTATGAGAAACAAAACAATTGTAATTATTATCTCTTGCCAGCTTTATCGTTTCCAATGTTTCTGTTATTGTGCCAATCTGATTTAATTTAATTAAGATTGAATTCGCAACTTTTGCTTCGATTCCTTTTTGCAGGATTTTAGGATTTGTGCAGAATAAATCATCACCTACAATTTCTATTTTACTGCCCAGCTCATCAGTGAGATTTTTCCAGCCATCCCAGTCGTTTTCAGCCATGCCGTCTTCTAAAAGAATTATTGGATATTGATTTACCCAATTTTTCCATAATTGTACCATATCATCAGATGATATTTCTTTTTGAGTCGATTTGTAAAATTTATATTTACCGTTTTCCCACATTTCACTGGTTGCAGGATCGAGACATATACTTACATCGGTTCCAGTTTTAAAGCCGGCTTTTGTAATTGCTTCAAGGATAATCTCAACCGCTTCTTCGTTGGATTTAAGATTTGGAGCAAAACCGCCTTCATCGCCTACACCAGTATAATATCCTTTTTGTTTTAGAATATTTTTTAAAGAATGAAAAACTTCAATTCCCATTCTTATTGCTCCTTTAAAAGAATTTGCATTGTGTGGAGCTATCATGAATTCCTGAAAATCAACGTTATTATCGGAGTGCTTTCCTCCATTTATTACATTGAGACATGGTACCGGCATTAAATAATCCTGCATATTGACTAATTGACGATATAAAGGAATATTTTTGGCTTGTGCACAGGCTTTTGCAAAGGCTATGGATACCGCTAATATTGCATTTGCTCCCAATTTTGCCTTATTTTCCGTCCCGTCTAGTTTGATTAATAAATCATCCAGATTTTTTTGATTTTCAAATATTTTATTTTTTATTTCTTTTGAAATAATAGTATTAATATTATTTACCGCATTCATAACACCCTTGCCATTATAGCGTGTTTTATCGTTATCTCTTAATTCTACAGCTTCTCTTTCGCCTGTGCTTGCTCCTGATGGAGAAATTGCTCTGCCTGTAAAATTACCTTCCAGAGTTATTTCAGCCTCAACTGTCGGATTGCCTCTTGAATCCAAAACTTCTCTTCCATGAACATTAATGATTTTTTGACTCGACATAATTGCCTCCATTATATTTTTTATTAAAAATTTAAATATTAAAACATTTTCATTCCTTCATAACCGGAAAATATTTTAACTGCCTTTTCCCACACATCTTTTTCTTCCTTTGTTATTACAGGACGCCTGTCGCCAAGTGAAAAGTTGCAGGATTCTATAAATTTATTCAATTGTTTTAATATTGTTTCATATTTTGATTTGTGAAATTTCATAAACCATGCTGGAACCATTTTTAATTTTTTTATTATGATGTCAAAATGAGGAATACATAAACCTTCTGATTTGATGAATGCGTTTTTAAATTCTTTGTCTTCAAGATATTCTATCATTATTGAAAAATATCTTTCTTCCGAGTCATTGGCAACATTACATACCAAACATTGTTTTGTTGATTTTTTATTGGATTTGTTGTTTTTTTTGGCTTTGTTGTTATACTGAGTTATTTTTTTTTTTATTACATCACGATAAGTCAATGAAACGGCCAATCCGTCATTGTATTTTAGTAATTTATATGAATGAAAATTACAAAAACCGCTTTGTTCTCTAAATTTTTTCTTGAATCCGATATCATTAATGTCTTCGTATAATAAAGTATCAAAATAACTTTCTATTGAATTGACTATTAAATAACATAATGGACAATCTTTTTGTTTTAAAGCATCTATTAAAGAAAAGAAAGGCAAATGTTTGTTAGTCAAAAAATTCTCCTGTTAGTTTAGTAAAACAGGAGTTATCAGCATAAAAGCGGTTATAGGAGAACCCCATCTCCTTATGTGTATTAAACTTATAATAATAGTATAGTTATGTCAAATTAATTTGCATTAATTTAATATTTTTAAAAAAATAAAATCATGCTTTTGGTAGAAATATGTCAAACCTTGTTCCAGTGTCTTTTATACTGAATACTTTAATGTGCCCTCCATGACTTTCAATTATGCTTTTAACAATAGTCATGCCGAGTCCTGTGCCACTTTTTTTATTCTTTGAATAGAATGGTTCAAATATTTTTTCTAGTACTTCTGCTTCCATGCCTATTCCATTATCCTGAATCGACCACTTGATCCATTTTTCTTCCTCTTCAACTTTTATAAAAATTTTGCCATCTTTTAATATCGCATCGCGTGAATTATTTATAAGATTATAAAAAACTCTTTTTATCTTGTCCAGGTCAATCATAACGATGCTGTCAGTTTTGCTTTGATATGAAATATCTATATCTTTCTTTTTTAAATCCGCTTTCACGGTATCTATCATTGTTGATATCAAAGCAGATATATTAACTGGAGTTTTTGCTATATGAAGATCTCCTCTGGAGAATTCCAAAAGCTCCATAACCATATTATTAAGTCGATCAACTTCATCAATAATAATTTTTGATGATTTTTGAACACTCGGATTTCCTGGTTCATTCATCTGCATAAGCTCTGCATAGGCTCTGACATTTGTCATAGGATTTTTTATATCATGGATTATAAATGAAGCAAATTTGCCTATAACTGATAATTTTTCGAGCCTGATTAATTCTTCCTGAGTGTTTTTGAGGCGTTTGTATGCAAATTTAAGTTGTCTGTTTCTTTTTTCAAGATCTTTGATATAGTTGATATTTGTTGCTCTTACAGTTTGACAGATACTCCTCGCTATCTCAAGCGATATGTGAGAAAAAGAATTTAGAAGATTATTGAAAACATCTTTATTAAGTTTTAGAAGGGCAATATCAGTTTTTGCTTTTATCGAAGCACTTCTTGGCAATTCATCGATAACCGACATTTCGCCAAATACATCTCCCTCGCCCTTTATGGCAAGTACTTCGGGGCTATCTTCACCGCGTTTTAAAATTTCAACTTCGCCTTCTGTTATTATATAAAACCCATCAGGTTGAGCGTTTTCTTCAAATATTATCGAACCTTTTTTGTATTTTAATTCTTCTGCTACTTCTGCGATATGAGAACATTCTTCTTTAGACAGATTTTTAAATATCGGTGATTTTTTTATGATCTTGATTTTATCTTCTATATCCACGCCGTTACCCTTTAAAAATTTATTAAATAATTAATATGCTATATTAATTTCAATTGTGCCATAAGCATTATCATTGGTTAATACTTCTTCAAATTTCCATCGTTTAAACTGGCTTACAATACTTTCATCAAGCATGGGATTACCAGAAGATATAACCACATCGGCTTTTGATATTAATCCGTTTGCCAAAACTGTAAATTTTATTTTTAAACTCATTTTAAGACCGGTGCTTTTGTATTCATCCGGTATTATTATATCAGTTTTTTTTACCAATCTTCTTGGTCTTCCGCTTTCCCAATTGATCCCGTTGTTTGTCTCTAAGCCATTTTTAGAAGATTCATTGCTTTCATTGTTGGCGCTTAGATTGTTTAATGCTTCGTCAAGCCTGTTTAATTTATTTTCCAGATCTTCAATATTTTTGCTTTTTTCATTTATAGCAATATTATTATTACTTTTATTTATATTAATTTCTTTTTCTATGACCTGTTTTTGTTTTTCTATCTCTTTAAGAAGATTTTCTTTAGATTTTTTTTGTTTTTCAAAGTACTTCTTTTTTTCACTGGCTGATAGCTTATCGACATCTTCATTGATTTTATCTAATAGCCTGACATTAACAATTTTAATTTCATCATCTTTTTTGAAATTATAATTTAAAAAAGCAAGAAACATAAAAAGAATACAATAAATTATTGTTGATATTCCTACAGCTTTTATTTTTCTTCTTTTATCAAGTCGTTTTTCTATAGGATTGGGTTTTTCATTTAGCATAGTACTAAAACTCTTTTTTTAATGCAAGGTCAATATTATTATATCCCTGAAGTCTTAAGATGTCCATTACATTAATTAAAAGCTGATAATTTATATTTTTATTTCCATAAATAACTATCGATTGTCTTACCTTTTCATCTTTTATCAATTTAACTTTAATAACATTCTTTAAGTTTGCTATATTTGTTTCAATATTATCCACTTTAATATTATTTTCATCGATTATATAAATTTTTATTGGTATTGTAGAAATTGATTTAACTATTTTAGACTCCGGCAGATTTAATTCCATACCGGTTGTTGTTTTAAATGTTGTTGCAACCATAAAAAAAATTACAAGCTGGAAAATTATATCAATCATGGGTACCATATCGACAAGTGATTTTGGCTTTATCTTTTTATTAAATGTTATGGACATTTTTACATCCTTCGTTTTTTATTTAACAATAGCACCAATTCATTTGCTTGAGTCTCCAGTGCTAAAATTAGATTGTTGGCTTTATTTGTGAGATAATTATAAAATATCGTTGCAGGTATTGCGACTATCAACCCAAATACAGTAGTGATCAAAGCCTTTGCAATGCCGCTTGATAATAGCTCCATATTGCCTAATGCATTTTGTGATCCAATTATCCCAAAAGCTTCCATATTGCCTATGACTGTGCCAAGAAGGCCAAGTAAAGGAGCTATGCTTGCCACCGTACCTAAAGTTGTAAGATGTTTTTCAAGTTTTGGTATTTCGAGATTTGCCGCATCTTTTATTGCATCCTTGATTTCATTTTCATTATAGTCTTTGTGTTTGATACCAGCTTTCATAAGATTCGTAACGGGTGATGGAGCCGTTTCACATATTGTTAACGCCTCATCATAATGGTTGTTTTGTATTGCAGAGCTAATCCGTTCGATTATTTTATCATCGTTTTTGCTTATCTTTTTATAATACATAATTCTTTCTATTATAATTACAAGTCCAACGAAAGAGCATATCAGTATAGAAGACATGATGATCGGTCCGCCATCCATAAAAAGTTTAAATAGTTTTTGAAAAATATCCATATAATAATCCTTTTTTATTTTAAGTTTAAAATAGTTTTATTAAATTCCATTAAATCGGTTAATGATTGTTCTATAATTGATTTTATTATATCAATATTTATCTTTTGATAATCATGTATTGCTATATTTCTAAAACCTACCATTGATTTCATTTTATTCATTAAGCCTTTTGAGATTATATTTTCCTCACATAATATTTCAAATGCTTCTCGTGAGTTTTGTGGGATACTTAATTTTTTTATAGATATAATATGCATTGCGATATCTATTGCCATTTCACATGATCTTTGAATGTTAAGAATGATTGAATCCTGCTTTGTTATGTCATGTAAATTTTCAATATTATTTTGATAAACGTCATTAATTCTCCTGATGCATTTTTCAATAGATTGTATTTTGTTCAATATGATATCATTTTCCATAAACACATCCGTTTTTTTTTACATTCTTAATAATTGTTTCTCTTTCTTCATTTAACAAGGCATAGTCTTTTAATATTCTCATTTTAAATAATTCTAAGGACATGTTATCCCTACAAAAGATTAATTTGCCATTACCTATGATTTGTATTTGTAATACAGTAGATGCATCATATAAATTTATTAAATCTACGTCTGTATTTAATAAATTTTCTAATTTATTTTTTATTAAAAAAACCGCATTCGAATCAAAATTATTTTTGGAATAAAAAGCTATATCCAGATCGCTTTCTTTATTATTATTGCCGGTAGCATAAGAGCCAAAGATAAAAATAAAATCACAATTTGTTTCTTTTATTAAAAAATCTTTTATAATATTAAAATCTGGTATAATAATCTCCTTGACAAATTATAATTGACGTAGATTTATCCCTTTTGAGTTGAGCCTCAATCAAAAATATTTTTTTACGGTTTTTTACATAAAATATTATATCAAATAAATTTTATATTAATCAAATAATTTTATTTTAATTTACATAAAAACTTAGCATATTATCAGTTGAATCAACATATTAATTGTGTTATTTTTACTATGGGAATTATCTTTAATGAATCGTAAAATCATACACATAGACATGGATGCTTTTTATGCGTCCGTTGAGCAACGTGATAACCCAAAATTAAAAGGAAAACCAATTATAGTCGGTGGCAGACCTGAAGAAAGAGGCGTTGTCTGCACAGCATCCTATGAAGCCAGAAAATTTGGCATTAAATCAGCGATGGCTACAAGTACAGCTTTTAGATTATGTCCCCATCTTACCCTTGTTGAGCCAAATTTTCATAAATACAAAGAGGTGTCTGACAAACTTATAGCATTCTACAAGGAATATACAGATCTGGTAGAGCCCTTATCTTTAGATGAATGCTATCTGGATGTTACTGAAAACAAATTAAATATTCAAACGGCTACGGAAATCGCTCAAA
This sequence comes from uncultured Spirochaetales bacterium, assembly GCA_964531405.1. Lineage (GTDB taxonomy): Bacteria > Spirochaetota > GWE2-31-10 > GWE2-31-10 > JAFGQB01 > CAZHHK01. The sequence goes on from CAZHHK010000088.1 coordinate 12,623, forward strand.
GATTGAGAAGCAGAATAAAGAATGAATTAAAGCTTACCGCTTCGGTAGGAGTCGCTCCCAATAAACTGTTGGCAAAAATCGCCTCGGATATAAATAAACCGGACGGGATATTTATAATAAAGCCACATCAAGTTGATGATTTTATAAAAAATCTTGAGGTAAGTAAATTATGGGGAGTAGGCAAAGCTTCTGACAAAATTATGAAAAAATACAATATAATTACCTGTCTTGATCTGCAAAAATATTCTATACCAGAACTAATCGATATGTTTGGAATTTTTGGAGAAACTTTGTATTATTTTTGCAGGGGCATAGACGAAAGAAAAGTTGAAACATCGTTTGAAACAAAATCTATCGGTGCAGAAAATACCTTCCCTAATGATGAAGATGATATAGAAAAGATTCATCAAGAGTTGTTTAAACAGGTTAAAAGAGTTTATCAGAGGTTAAAAGAAGAGTCATTAAAAACTAAAACCATAACCGTAAAGGTAAAATATGCGGATTTTATAGTAAACACAAGAAGCAAAACGATAGATGATTTTACAGATGATATAAACATCATAAATCGAATTTGCATTGAGTTACTGAACAAAACAAAAGTAAAACTAAAAAAAATAAGATTAATCGGTGTTTCTCTCTCTAATTTTAATAATAAGATTTCCAAACAGCTTATGTTGTTATAACAAAAGGCTAGGGGGTTTTAGTAAACGAATTCTCGGAGATTTTTTATATTGTACTTTTTTTTATCCAATCAAGTGATATGTCCAGAGTCTTGTCAATAAATTCTCTTGAAGTCGATTGAGTCCAGCCTAAATCAACTAACGGGTCATTATATCTTTTTTTATAACTTTTAAAGTTAATCGAAAATATATTTACAAGCGTCCTATAAATCGGCGGCTTTTCTTTTTTGCCCATTAATTTGTAAAGCAATTCAAGATAAAGAGCTTTTATAAACATAAGCTTTTTATTGTATATTTTTTTTGGTATGGGCAGATTCATTTTTTGCGCTATCATTCTTATAAATTCATGTATGCCGATATCGGCACCCTTTACGCTTATATAGCGTTTGCCGATTGCCTTTTTATTTAAAGCGGCATTGATAAATAGATCGCATAACTCATCAACATATATTATTGGAGCGCAATCCTCGCCACCTTTAGTAAGTCTTATTAGATTATATTTTAATAATTGTAAAACCGGAGGAATAACCGTTTTATCATGGGGACCATAAATTATTCCTGGATATATTATTGTTGCTTTAAGATTATTTTTTTTAATATGTTCCAGTACTTTTTTTTCACCATAATATTTACTCACGCCATAGTTGCTGCTTTTTATTGTGAAAAAAGGATTGATTTTTAATGTTGATATGGTAGAGCAGTGCATCAACCTGCAGTCAGGATTATATTCAATGATTGCTTTGCAGATATTATCGGTACCGGTTACATTTACATCAAAAAATTTCTTTTTTGACGTAAACCCGACCTGTGCCGCAATATGAAAGCATATATCGATATCTTTTATAAAATCTTTTAGAGATTGATAATCGGTTATGTCTCCATAAATAATTTCAACTTTATTTTTATCTAAATTTTCAATTTTACTCGTTTTTCTAACTAAAACTTTAATTTTATAATTTTTTTCTAAAAGTTTCTCCGTTAATCTTAAACCAAGAGCTCCAGTTGCTCCTGTAACACCCACTTTCATTAATAATCCTTAGTTTTTTAAAAAGATTTTAGTTTAATTCAATTGATATCAATTTCCAAACACAATGAGTGCTTGCGTCATCAATATACTCGATTTTATTTTCTATTTTTTATATATAAAATTTATAGTTTTAGATAAATT
>CAZHHK010000089.1:0-14469 GCA_964531405.1 uncultured Spirochaetales bacterium
AAATATATAATTGATACAAATTTGTCAAATGGTTTAATATTTGACAGAAGCAATAAGTCTCTGCGGAGTATTTTATGATCCATGAAAAAAAATATATCGGAGCAATAGATCAAGGAACAACAAGTTCAAGGTTTGTCATATTCAATCATAAAGGACAAATAATCTCTATTTCTCAGGCAGAGCATAAGCAGATATTCCCAAAACCCGGCTGGGTCGAACATGATCCCATAGAGATAAAAAACAACGTATTTAAAGTAATTTTAAAAGCTTTAAGTAATGCTGGTATAAAGCCTCATGATCTATCCGCAATAGGGATAACAAATCAAAGAGAAACAACTGTTTTATGGAATCCCAAAACAGGCAAGCCTTATCACAATGCAATAGTATGGCAGGATACAAGAACCGATGAAATATGTAAAAAAATATCAGTTAACGGCAATATTTACTGCTATCAGAAAAAAACTGGTCTACCAGTTGCAACATATTTTTCTGGTCCGAAAATCAAATGGATATTTGACAACAATAAAAAACTAAAAAAGTTAAGCGATAAAGGAGAAGTCCTCTTTGGTACTATAGATTCATGGATACTCTGGTGGCTTACCGGAGGTCCCAATGGCGGTGTCCACGCAACCGATGTAACGAATGCCAGCCGTACAATGCTTTTAAACATAAACACCCTGTCATACGATAAAAAAATGCTCGATATACTGGAAATAAACCCTAAAATTCTTCCTCAAATCAAATCATCGAGTGAAATATACGGATACACAAAAGAGAATGATTTTTTAAAAGCAAAAATACCCGTATCATCAATACTGGGAGATCAGCAGGCTGCATTATTCGGACAACTTTGTTTTAACAAGGGTGATGCAAAATGTACTTACGGCACAGGCAGTTTCATGCTTTTAAATACAGGAGAAAAAATAGTCAATTCAAAATATGGACTTATCACAACAATAGGTTATAAAATAGGTAATAACAAACCTATTTATGCACTTGAAGGCTCTGTTGCAATAGCAGGCTCTCTGGTGCAATGGATAAGGGACAATTTAGGTTTTATACAAAACTCAAAAGATATAGAGAAACTCGCCATGACTGTCAGTGACAATGGAGGAATTTATTTTGTTCCCGCATTCTCTGGACTCTTTGCTCCATACTGGCAGCATGATGCAAGGGGCTTAATAATCGGTATTACTCATTACATTAATAAAGGGCATATTGCACGAGCTGTGCTTGAATCAACTGCATTTCAAATAAGAGAGATATTTGATGCGATGCAGAAAGATTCAAATTTAAAATTTAACAGCCTAAAAGTTGACGGCGGTATGGTAGTCAATAATCTATTGATGCAGTTTCAATCTGACATACTAGGCATTCAGGTCATAAAACCTAAAGTTATAGAAACAACCGTTTTAGGTGCAGCCTATGCGGCAGGACTAGCAGTAGGCTTCTGGAAAAATGAAAAAGAACTTTTTAAAAATTGGAAAAAAGACAAAACATGGAATCCTAAAATGGACGATAAGCTAAGAGAATCTATGTATGAAAAATGGCATAAAGCAATTAAAAGATCCTTTGCATGGGTTTAAAATCAATGAAAGATAAACAATATGATTACATAATAATAGGTGCCGGCATAATCGGATGCATGATAGCAAGATTTTTATCCCGTTATAAACTCGATATTCTGTTGATTGAAAAAGAATACGATATAGGCACTCAGGCAAGTGCCGCCAATTCAAGCATAATACATTCAGGACATGATCCCGAGCCAGGTACGCTTAAAGCAAAATTAAATATCAAAGGCAATTTGATGTGGGAAGATCTATCAAAGGAGCTTTCCATACCTTTTAAAAAAACTGGAAGCTATGTTGTAGCTATCGGAGAAGAGGAATTAAAAACTGTAAAAGCTCTTTATGAGAGGGCAATATTAAACGGAGTACCGGGAATAAAAATACTTAAAAAAAACGAAATTCTCTATAGAGAGCCAAAGATCAATCCGGAAGTCACCGGTGCACTTATGACTCCAACTGCAGGCGTAATCGATACGTTTGCTGCTGTTATTGCATCATGTGAGAATGCAATAACTAATGGCGTTAAGCTTTTATTAAATACTAAATTTGAAAATTTTATTTTTGATAAGCATAAAATTATAGGTATAACTACTAATAAAGGCAACTTTTACTCAAGATGGGTGATAAATGCCGCAGGATTATACTGTGATGAGGTAATGCATAAGGCAAATATACGGAATGATTATACAGTAAAACCAGTCCGTGGAGAATACCTGATATATGATGCTTCAAAGGTTGAGATAAACACTGTACTTTATCCTATACCTACTGAAAAGGGAAAAGGCACACTTGTAACAACAACTACACACGGCAATGTAATGATAGGACCAAACGCCAAACCGGTTGATTCAAAAGAGAGCAATGAAACTTCTTATGAGGGACTAACAGAAATCGCAAAAAATGCAAAAAAAATAATACCGAGCCTTGATCTAAAAAATGTTATTGCCCTCTTTGCCGGAATCAGAGCTAAAGGAAACAATGAGGATAAGGATTTTATTATCGAAATCCCGCAAAATATAAAAGGTCTTGTAAATCTTGGAACAATCGAATCCCCCGGACTTGCAAGCTCTCCAGCAATTGCAAAACATGTAATTATGCTTTTAAAGGAAAACGGAGAGATATTTAAAAAGAAAAAAGATTGGAATCCCATAAGAAAAGCTAAACCCTACATAAAAGATTTATCCCACAAGGAAAGAAAAAAAATAATCAAAAAAAATCCACTTTATGGAAGAATTATATGCAGATGCGAGGAAATAACGGAAGGTGAGATTATAGATGCGATTCATTCTCCAGTACCTGCTCTAACATACAATGCTGTAAAGCGAAGGACATGGTTGGGCACCGGAAGATGTCAGGGATCATTTGATTATCCCAAGATAATAGAAATACTCTCTAGAGAATTGAAAGTGCCGATTACCGAAATTACAAAATCCGGGGAAGGCTCGTGGTTTATAAAAAATTATTTAAAGGAAAATATTATTGAATAAGATAAATTTAAACTATGATGTTATCGTAATCGGAGGAGGACCTGCGGGTCTCGCCAGTGCAATACAGGCAAAAAAAACAGGAAAGGTAAGCGTACTCATAATTGAAAGAGACAGGGAACTCGGCGGAATCCTACCGCAATGCATTCACAACGGATTTGGCTCTGTGATCTTTAAAAAAGATTATCCTGGACCCTATTATGCGCAAAAATTCATTGATGAAGCTTTAAATCTAGGAGTTGATGTATTATATGATACTATGGTACTTGATATTACAGCATCAAAAAAAGTTTATGCATCAAGCTGCGATAATGGCTACCTGGAACTTCAGGCAAAATCAATAATACTTGCTATGGGTTGCAGGGAAAGAACAAGATCTCAGATAAGGATTCCCGGCACAAGACCTGCCGGTGTTTTTACAGCAGGCACAGTCCAAAGAATGATCAATATAGAAGGCTTGATGCCAGGTTCAAAATTTGTTATATTAGGCTCAGGTGATATAGGAATGATAATGGCCCGACGTCTTACTCTTGAAGGCGCAGAAGTCGAAAGGGTGCTAGAAATAATGCCATTTCTTACTGGATTAAGACGTAATTTCGTACAATGCCTGCAGGACTATAATATAAAACTCGAACTTCAGCATACAGTAAACCGCATATTAGGAAAACGCAGGGTTGAAGGCATCGAAACTATAAAAGTAGATAATAATCTAAACAAAATCAAAGGGACCGAAGAATATATAGAATGTGATACACTCTTATTATCCGTAGGATTAATTCCTGAAAACGAATTGTCTGTTAAAGCCCAGGTTGACCTTGATCCAGTAACAAATGGTCCTATTATAAATGAAAAGATGGAAACATCAAATAAGGGTATATTTGCATGCGGCAATGTAGTCAGCATAAACGATCTTGTTGATTACGTATCTTTATATGGTTACATTGCAGGAAAAAATGCTGCATTATACGCATTAAACAAGTTTCACAGTGAGACTGGCAGGATAAAACTTTTAAAAAGCAACAATATACATAGTGTAATTCCACAGTATATTAATACTGATATTCAGAATAACGATGAAATAATGATACAGCTTCGGGTAAATAAAATTTACGAAGAAAAAATTATAGTAGAAATATTAAAAGACAATCAGCCGATTTTATCATTTAAAGAAAATTATGCACGCCCGGCAGAGATGATTATTTTGAAAATCAAGGGCAAAGATATTGTAAATCATATAAAAGAAAACTGTATGGAATTATTTATAAATCTTAGGGAAGCATAAATCAGATTTTATAAACCAGAATGTTCATTCCGTTCATTTTTTTTGCTTTTACAGCCTTGCCGTTTATTTTGAATTTCAATTTTTCATCAGGCACTTTGATAAACAAATTACCTGTGTTGCATACTTTAGGATTTATCCTGATTGTAATATTTTCTTGCTGCACTTTAAAAATGTCGACAAAGCTGCATGGAAACAAATGCAAATCACATCCCGCAAGCTCTATCTTATCGCCTTTAAGTTTTAAAAAACATATAGATTGATATGGTTTTAACAGTATACTTTTATCTATAACAAATTTTTTATCACTGCCGTTGAAATAAACAGCATCATCCAAATCGATCATAAATTCAGTCTTGCCAAAATTTGAAAATACACGGTAAGTTAAACTGCCGATTTTAAATACTATATCAAAAACATCGCATTTATTTTTATCCACTGAAACTATTTCTTTCCCTTTAACCGGAAACTGCGATTTATATAAAGTCAAAGTCCTTTCATTATAATTATTTATATTATCAGAAGTAAACAGGAGATTGCCGAAAATCTGATTTATCAAAAACATCGTATAACGCTGATCAATAGTCAATGAATTATTTTCATCTCTAAGAATATAAACATCCGGATCGTTATTAAATACTCTGCCATTAAGATGTCTTCTAAATATGGTACTGTTTAATGAATTAACTGTCGAAACCCTTTCTCTGTAATGAATCATTTTATAAAGATCATTCTCCCATGTAAGAGCAACATCACTGCCAATCCTACAGTAATCGACAAGACCAAAAGCATTGGCAAGTGTTACTCCGCAACCGAGAATCAATTTTTTGTCTAAGATTTTTCTTAAAAACTCCATGGCTTCCTGAATGATCAAAGCTTTAGGTTTTTTATTATTCCTGCAAAATCCCAAAGCATATAAAAAATCAATTTTAATTAGATCATATTTCCAGATATTTGTAATAGTTTTAAAAACATCATTAATATAATCTTGAAAATCTCTGTTGTAAAAATTCATTGGATAAAAATTATCATTCCAGTAACCCTTGCTGTAACCAAGCTTAAACGGATTGCCCTTATCGTCTTTAACAATCCAGTCATTATGATCTTTAAACATGTTTGATCTTTCCTGACAGATAAAAGGAGCAATCCATATCCCAGGTTTTAAACCTGACTTTCTTATTTTGTCTGCAACGTAACCCATACCGTTTGGGAATGTATCTTTAATATCTAACCAATCACCGATTGCTTTCTGATATCCATCATCTATCTGAAAAAAATCAATTGGGATTTTATTATCTTTAAAGCTTTTTAAATTATCAAGGATTATTTTTTCGGAAATATTTTTATAATGATAATACCAACTTGTCCAGCCGGTTGCGATGAATGATTTTATTTTAGCAGAATTTAAATTTTTAAAGTATTCTTCAAATACATCTTTTTCAAATCCTTCAGCAAACAATAAATCAAACGCTTTATATTTTTTATCGATTTTGATATCGGATATATCTTTTTTTATTATTAGTTTATGATTGCCTGTTTTATGAATAAAAATAGTAAATCCGCATGTTTCATCAAGAGAGCCCATTAATTTAAAATTATTTTTTTGTCTTATATATGTATATGTGTATCCATGCAGCTGTCCTCTTTTGCAGGGATATTTAAAGAAACAGGCATCTCCAAAATTTTTAATCTTGTAAAAATCAAAAATTGGATTTAAAAACCTGTTAAATCCTTTTATCTTATCGTTAATACCAAATTCTTTTGATTCTGACCAGCTTTGATACCCGTTTACGAATATCCTGTCATCTTTATTAAAAACATGAGTACAAATAAGCTGAATATCATTTATTATTAATTCTTTTGAAGTATTTAATTCCAGATTAAATCTTAAACCGTTTGTTATTTTTTTCTTAATAATTTTTATTGAAAAATCTTCATTTGAATAATCATTGTTTAAATTAAATTTTACAGAATTACATTTATCATTAGCAGTTTTATATTTTATAAAACAATATTCAACTGTCATTCTTAATCTCTTTTTAAAAATTTATTTTAATTCTGGTAATTTAATTATAAATCCATGATTATTTTTTATATTATTAGAATAATTAAAACAAACACTCTGCCATTTTTTGCCGTAATGATATTCAATGCTTCCTTTATAAATGTTTACATATTTTTCAATAAACATAGGACCCAATCCTCTTTTGGCATTCAAGGTGTCTTCAAAAGTAAAATAATTATCCTCTATAAAAACTGGTGAAGATGAATCTGTATATAATAATATAAGAGTGTCATTTTCTTTTTTTATAAAAATTTCTAGCTCTTTCTTCTTAGCTACTCTCAAACCCTTTAATGAAAATGAGAACAAGTTATCTATTATTTTATTAAAAATTTCTAAAGAAAATTTAAAATCAATAGCTTCCTTTATAAGATAATTAACAACAATCTCTTTTTCATTCTGCAGATCAAACTGCATTTCCAGATATTTTTTAATAGAATCCATAACATTAAATTCCACAATATCTGTTACAACCCTATCCATCATAAAATAATCTATGTTTGATAAAAGTTTCTCAATCGCCATTCCGGAATTAAATATCTTATTTATATAATCCTTTAACTCAACACTTATCGTATCATCTATTTTTATTATCGAAGAAAATCCAATTATCGTATTCAAAGGATTTCGTATATCATGAACAAGCTGCCCGATTGCTTTCCCAAAGATCTCTTCTGATTTATAGTTTTTTACCATATTTATTATTCCAAATTAAATTAATAATGATTAATTATAGCAATTTTTTGTTTTTTTTAAAAGAAAAATTGGCTAAAGTTATTTTTTTTATTTTACTGGAAGACAGATAGAATTGAATTTTATATTAAGATCCTTGATTACATTAATGGCATCTTCTCTGGCAATCTTGCCTCTCGGCGTAGGATGAGCCGGAGCATCACATATCAAGAATGCAATTCTATTTGAAGATTTATATGTAAAATTCTTTAATTCATACACAGCTTCATTTAAAGCCTCTGGGACATCATCCCCACCTTCTATATCAATCCTGTTTATAAGATAATCGATTTTACCCAAATCATCCGTTAGATCATAACTACGATTTAAAAATGCTTCCCCATAATCTCTGTAAACTATAAGTCCTAATCTCAAATTTTTTACCTTCTTTTGAAGTTCTTCCTTTAACTTCGAATAGATTCTCTTAAAAACCGGCATTTCTTCCTTCATTGAAATTGTACAATCTACTATAAAGATAACATCACAATCGGATGAAACAGTAACATTATCCGGTATACTTTTTAAAAAAAATCTTCCCAGATCATCTTCATTATACATTATTAGCTTGCCGTCATTGATTTTTGTAAGATCCGACAGGTTCACGATAACATCCCTATTGAATCTACTTTCATCATAACTTAAATTTAATGTTATCCATTGATCCTTAAAAGCACCATTATAATCGGCATATTTTCTTTGAAATAATCTTAAATTAATCTTTATTCCAGGCTTTATATCAATGCTTCCCTGCCTAGTCCAGTTATAACCATATAAAACTTTTTCAGGCAGATAAAAATGAAACGATTCGCCCAGCTTGCCGAATTTCTCAGTTGTAGAATCTACCAGAAAATAAATATCATACTGCGTATGTAGAATTTTCCCATCAAGCAGTCTTATCTCATTACCATTACATGGATGAAATTTGGGAGTCCTTAACCCATAATTTGTTATTTTCAGTAAAGGATCTTTTTGAGATTCTGTAAGGAGGATAGATCCTATGCCATCAACTTTTTTTATATAAAGATCGTATCCTTCATTTGCTTTTTGAAATATGATATAATCTTCAGGAATATCCGGTATATCGGAATAAATGGAAAATGATAGGATTAAAAATACTGTAATAAATATTTTTTTCATTTTTAATTACTTGTTTAATTAATTATCGGATTAAATAAATTTATTTAAATATTTAGATAGATATTGTTTTAATAACTAATCGAGCACTCAATTGACGATTAAAATCTGGATATTACAATTAGGTTTTTGACGTCAATTGCGTGCTAGATAAAGGCAAATTATAAAACCAAATAAATAGTAATAATTTCATATAAATATTTGATGTTAACAAAGTTTATGGTATTAAATATTTATGAATCACAAAAAAATCACAAAACTAACTATAATATTTTATTTAATTGTATTAATTATTTTAATTTCACCTTTAATACTTCAATTAAATAAATTAATTTATTTAGAATTATTAAATGACTTATTACAGCTTCTTAAAATTAATTTCAATCTCATTACTATATTTATATTTATAACATCATTGCTAATATTAATTTTAACAGATTTATTGATATTCAAAGATAAAAAAAGATTAGCTAAAAATATAAAACTAATAGAAATGTCATTTGGCGAAAAAAGAAATATTTTCACAAATCTTACTTTATCATTATTAAGTGGGTCTGCCGAAGAATTACTCTTTAGGGGTTATTTATTCATTTTAACAAAGATCATAATCAGCAATATTATTATAATAATAATCTTTTTATCATTAATATTTGCCCTGCTTCATATAATACAGGGATTATCGGGATTCATATTAACTTTTATTGCTTCAATTGTACTTTTTATATTATTAATAACCGCACACTCTTTATGGTATGCGGTTATTTTTCATTTATTATTTAATTTCATTCAGTTAAATTTTCTTATTGATTTTCAGAAAAAAAACCTTCAGGAATAATATATTATTCCTTTGTTTTTTCCTTAGTATCGGCTTTTTCTTCTTTAACTTCTTCTTTTGCCGACTTTTGAGCCGTTGTTTCAACCTTATCAACAGTCATTTCTTCAGCTGGTTTTTCTTCTTCTTCAGCCATCTTACCTGAGATATGGACAACTACATCTTCAGCATGTGATAATACCTTAAATTTATCTTCAACTTTTATATCCCTTACATGAAGAGATTCATTTATCTTTAAATGCTCAACATTTACATCTATCTGTGAAATAATATCTTTTGGCAAACACTCAATCTCCATATCGAGCATCTGCTTTTCCATAACTCCACCATCTCTTACACCAATAGGAGTACCTATAAAATTGAGGTGAACCCTGAAACTAACAGGTTTGCCTTCATGTAATTCATAAAAATCAACATGTGTAAATTGATCTTTAATATAATCTTTTTGATAATCCTTGATTAGCACTTTATATTCTTTACCATTTTCAGCTTTAATATTAATAATTGTTGATCTTGTTAAATTATTACTTACTTTTGTAAATTTTTTAGAATCAATCAGTATATTAATATTATTTCCCTGTCCATAGATAATAGATGGAATCAATCCTTCTTTCCTGTATCTTTTACATGCTTCCTTTTTTGTCTTATCCCTTAACTTTGCATCAATTAAAACAGCTTCCATTATAAATCCCCTTGCTATATATTTAAAATAAGATTTTTATTATTTTAACTGGGTCGGCAGGATTCGAACCTACGAATGGCGGAACCAAAATCCGCTGTCTTACCGCTTGACGACGACCCATTTTTTGGAACATTATATATATTTGTTTTTTCCTATATTGTCAATACTCTTTTATCAATATATTTACTTAATTATACAAAATTTCAGCCTTAAATATGTCATATCCCATTTTTTGCATATTATTCATACCAATTGCTATTTTTGCCTCATTTTCAAACACACCAACAATTGTCGAGCCTGAACCTGTCATAAAAGCTCTATCAGCACCACTAGCAATAACATCAGCTCTGACCCTCTCGATTTCGGGATACTCAGGGAAAATGACTTCTTCAAATTTATTATAGATATTATCAATTATTAAATCATAATCATTACTTTTTAAACCTTTAACAAGGTTTTTATACTTTTTCCTGTTGATTTTATCATCATTTGCTAATCTGGCATCATCGATCAATCTGTATGCCTTTCGAGTCTCAACGTTTATATCTGGAAAAACCAGTAACAATTTGCAATCAAGATTTTTAATTTTAAGTTTTTGACCTATCTCTCCAATGCCCGATACTTCCTGCAAGCCCCCGTCTATAAAAAAAGGCACGTCGGCGCCAAGAGATTTTGAAATTTCTTTAAGTTTTTTCCTGCCAAGTTTAAGACCCCAAAGATCATTAAGTATTCGCAGTACTCCGGCAGCATTGGAAGATCCTCCACCTAAACCTCCGCCGATCGGAATATTTTTATCAATATAAAAATCAACCCCAAAAGGTATCGATTTAATCGGCCCTGTTATTGCATCACCTGATTTTGTAAAAAGGTTGACAGCAGGCAATATATTTTTATTATCAAAAAACCTTAAAACGCCTTCCGAATTTGTTTTGTACCAGATTTCATCAAATAAAGAAATTTCGGCAAAAATACTTCTTATACCATGATAACCATTTTTTAAAACAGAAATTACATCAAGGAATAAATTAATCTTGGCATAGCTTTTGTATAGTTGCATTTTTTTACCTAATGAAAAACAAATGCTGTAATATACAAAAAAATATTAGATTTCACAATATCATTAATTATTTAAGCTTGCGTCCCTTTTTTATAAAAATGCTTTTTTTAAAAATTCTATATCAATTTCAGGATAAAGTATAAAATCTTCCAATAATTCTTTTACATCTTTTTTAGCTCTGTCCCTCACTTCAGGTTTTATTTCATATTTTGATTTGCTTAATTCTCCATTCTTAATTTCCGCCGGCTTTGTATTTTCCAGTACTTTTTTTATAATTGAAGCTATCCTGGCCATTTCGTTGCTTGACATGCCAAGAGTTGTTACAGCAGGAGTACCGACCCTTAATCCGCTTGTGTACCACGGACCGTTGGTATCAAAGGGAAGGGAATTCCGGTTTAAAGTAATACTGCATTCTCTTAAAGCACTTTCTGCCTGTCTACCGGTTAAACCAAATGGCCTAACATCTATTAAAATAAGATGATTATCAGTACCGCCGGTTAAAAGATTCAATCCTTCCTTTATACATGATTCTGCAAGGCTTTTAGCATTATCAACAATATTTTTGGAATAATCTGAAAATTCTTTCTTATTATTTTCAGCGAGTGCTACCGCTTTTGCAGCAATAATGTGTGGTAAAGGTCCTCCGATTACCAGCGGGCAACCTTTGTCAACAGCATCAGCAAATTCTTTTTTACATAAAATCATTCCACCACGGGGACCACGTAATGTTTTATGAGTAGTTGTTGTAACAACATGAGCATAAGGAATAGGATTGTATTCTCCAGTAAAAACTTTACCAGCAACAAGTCCTGCAAAATGAGCCATATCAACCATAAATACTGCATTGACCTTATCTGCAATAGCCCTCATTCTTTTAAAATCTATTTTCCTGGGATAAGCACTGTATCCTGCAAGAAGGATAAGAGGTTTTATTTCAACAGCGATTCTTTCTATCTCATTATAATCAAGCAATCCTGTATTTTTATCAACACTGTAACTGTAAACATCAAACATCTGAGCCGATACATTATGCCTGTACCCGTGAGTGAGATGACCTCCCGAATAATAATCAAGCCCCAGTATTTTCTGATTCCCCAGGAGCGCTCTTAATTTATTCCAATCCTCACGGCTCAAATTATTAACATTGGATTCACCTAGTGATTCAAGTGCGGGCATTTCGATCCTTGCATTTAATATTGCCCAGAAAGCAATCAGATTTGCATCAGCTCCGCTGTGAGGCTGCACATAAGCATGTTCGCAACCAAACAATTGTTTTGCCTGTTGGCATGCAAATAATTCTACTACATCAACATTATCGCATCCTGCGTAAAACCTGTGTTCTGGATAACCTTCTGCATATTTATCGGTAAATAAATTTCCCATTGCTAACTGTGTTGCGATTGAAGAATAATTCTCGCTCGCAATAAGTTTCAGATTGCTTCTCTGATCTTCAAGCTCTTTAATTATCAGTTTAACAATTTCCGGTGATACTTCTGCAATATTTTGAAGATTAGCTAGATAAGAAATAAAAATAGGATTAAAAGATTCATTAGATTTTAAATATTCATTAAGCGGTTTTTTTATCATGGCAAGCTCCTTGTAAATTAAGTATTTTCTCTACTTAAATCTGCCCAGGCGTACGACAGATTAATGGAGCTTCCCGATAGTTTATGCTATCTTAAACAGACCGCCAGTTGCTTTGATACTAAATTATAAGAAATCATAATAATTGTCAAGATAATTAAAATATTATTTTTTTAGAAAAAACTGACCGGTAATTAATTCGTCTTGAATTTTGAAACATGTTCCTTCATTTCATTCATGTTATTTATGTTCTTTTCACTCATATCAGAAAGAACATATATGGCTTTACTTATTTCATTGATACTTATAGTTATTTCTGAAATTGCGTTTTTATTATCATTAGCAATATCATATACATTTTTGATTGAAGAATCAATTTCAGAAAAATTAGTGTTCAGGTTGGATGAAGAATTCTTAACATCCTCGGTCTTATTTATCAAGACGGACAAAGATTCGGTAATCTGGGTAGTGCCAATATTGATTTCCTTTAATCCTATGAGCATCTCATTCATCGAATTAGTTATCTGTACAATGCCGTTTATTAATTGTGAAATTATCTTATTTGTATTATTGCTTATAACTTCGGTATCTTTAATCTTATTAATTGCTGCATTTAATGAAGCTGAAATATTTTTGGCATTTTCTCCGGTTGCTTCGGCAAGCTTCCTTATTTCATCTGCAACAACACTAAAACCCTTACCGTATTCACCGGCATGAGCCGCTTCAATAGCTGCATTCATTGCAAGCAGATTAGTCTGTCCGGCAACACTATTAATTACACTAATCATCTCAGAAATAACCTCGGCAGATTTGGTAATATCTGCTATAGATTGTATTGTATTATTCATGCTGGTTTCACCCTGTTTTGCCAGGTCTGTTAACTGCATTGCAAGATTCTTCTTACTTTCTGTTACCTCAGCTAAATTATTAATATTTGATATCATCTGTTCTATAGCACTTGAAGATTGAATAACGCTTGAAGACTGATCTTCAATCATCGATACCGCTTTATTGACAAAACTGCCGACCGATGTTACCGCGTCTTTTGCCTTTTTAAGCTCATTATTCAAATACTCAAATTTTTGATTCATAGAATTCATAGTAGAAGTAATTTCTGTAATTGTAGCGGATACTTCTTCAGTGTTAGCCGAAAGATTTTCCCCAAGCTGTTTGCTCTCATTTGTGGCATTCTTCATTTTATTTATAAGTGTATTGAGTTTATTAATAAATTGATTAAAATAAAGGCTCAAACTACCAATCTCATCTTTAGTTTTAACTTCAAGCTGGATAGTAAGATCTCCCTCACCTTCAGAAATATCCTTAAACCTGTTACTTAACAATTTAATGTGCGACAACAAAATCTTATTTAACAAAATAATTAAAAGAACAATGGAAATTGTTGATACCAGTACAATTTTTATCAAAGTACCGATAATAACCGATAATTTTGATTCTAAAAGAAATTTCTTGGTAAAATAAATATCCAATTTACCAATATTTTCATTATTATATTTGATTTCTGCACTAGCAACTATAAGCTTATTTCTTGCAATATCTGACTCTTCAATACTTTTTTCAATAATATTCCATTTGCTATCTCTGGCTATTTCATAAAATACTTTACCGCCTAATTCTGTTATTTTAATGCCAAAAATTTCCCTGTCCTCCATGTTATAATTAATTATTTCTTTAACAGGCTCTAAGTTATAATTCCAAAAATGATAACTTGTACTAAGTTGAATATTATAAGGTATTTTATTTATCTTATTATTCAAACTCTTATTGATATTTATGCTGGTATTTATATAATCATAAACTCCGATAAAGAACATAATCAAACTGATTATTACTCCCAATGTAATGATTATTTTTGTTGTTATGGATTTAAATTTCATATAGCTATCCTCTCTGTAAATATAACAAAAAAATATTTTTCTTTAAATAATTTATCCTCTCAAAAGCCAAGCCAACTTTATAGGCTCGAGTGCTCGTATTCCGTTAAGTATAAATGATTGATTTAATTATAATATAAAAATAAAAAAATATATATAT
>CAZHHK010000090.1:0-14200 GCA_964531405.1 uncultured Spirochaetales bacterium
TAAAAATTTATTATATTATTACAATAGTTACTTAAGAATTATTATTAATTGGATAAATATTTATTTTATTAATTTAAAGGATTAAAAAATGAATAACATTTCATTAGATTATTCATTTATTAACCATGAAAGAGAGATGGAGATTGAAAAAAATCTCAAAAGATACCTCATTATTCTCAACAAAGAAAATCTTTTTCAGTATTTATCATATATTCTTAAAGAAATGGTTGGGAATGCCAATAAGGCAAACCTGAAAAGGGTTTTCTTTTTTCAAAAAGATTTGAATATTAAATCCAATATTCATTATGAAGAAGGCATGAAAACCTTTAAAGATGAAATAAACGAAAATTATAAATTATATCAAAGCATCGCAGAACAAAGAGGTTATTTTATAAAAATCAATTTGTTTACTAAAGACAATGATTTAATAATATCGGTAATCAATAATGTATCAATGATCCCAATTGAAAAAGAAAGAATCGAAAGCAAATTGAAAAAAGCCTCAAAATTTAAGAGTATTGAAGATGCTCTGAGTGACGGCATCGATCAGACGGAAGGAGCCGGGCTGGGTTTGATACTTACAGCCTTAATGTTAAGGAAATTCGGATTGGATGAAAGTGTATTAAAAATCGACAGCAGGGAGAATTTAACACAATTCCTCCTTAAAATACCACTGAGCCTTTTAAATGAAGAAGAGGAAGACTTTATCGCCAATGAAGTAAAAAAAGAAATAGAAGTTATACCGCAATTCCCACAGCATATTTTAGAATTACAAAAAATTCTAAGTAACCCAAATGCAAATTTTTCTGATCTGGCACATATAATTAACAGAGACCCATCATTGATTGCAGATCTATTAAAAACTGCAAATTCCAGCATGTATATGCTCCCCAACAAGGTTAAGACTATTGACGAAGCAGTTAAAATGATCGGATTTAAAGGCGTAAAAAACCTTGTCTGGACTTATTCTGCACAAAAATTATTATCTGAAAAATATAATTTTAATATAATAAAAGATACAATAGATCATTCAGCCGAAGTCGCCTTTTATGCATACGAGCTTGCGAAACACTTTAAATTTAAAGAAATAATCGATGAAATTTTTACAGCAGCAATATTGCATGATCTTGGTAAAATTATAATAAACTCCTTAAAACCCGATGTTTTGTCAAGAATAACAAAAATTTGTAATAAAAAAGGGATTAACTCAAGCGTTATTGAAAACCTGACAGACGGTTTTAATCATTCGATTATCGGAGCAAGATTAGCTGAAAAATGGAATTTCCCGGAAAGTATAATTGAATCTATAAAATATCACCATATACCTCTTGAAGCAAGCGAAAAACATCAAAAAATAGTTTATCTTATCTACCTTGCCAATCTTTATTATTATTACAAAAGAAATGAAATTTACTATCAAAATATAAATTATCAGGTTTTAAGTTTTTTAAATTTAACAGATGAAAATAACTTTATTTCACTCTTCTCTCATATTGATAAAACATTTGAAAAAAAACTAACTGAATTAAAGAATTACGCATAGAATTCATGGAGATCCCATCAAAATTGCTGAAAAAATCTGTAGGGATTAAGTTTTGTATACGATTCAAGGAATTTCTGAATGACTTAATAAAATATTTGCAATAATCTATAAAATAATGATATTATTGCTATTAATTTCTTTTGGAGGCTAAATTGATCCTGCTTGGAGTAAACATAGATCATGTTGCAACATTAAGAAACGCCCGAGGTGTTTTATATCCCTCTTTAACCACTGCTGCTGGCATTGCAGAATTAAACGGTGCCGATTTTATAACTGTACATTTAAGAGAAGACCGACGACATATTAACGAAAAAGATCTTTATCTTTTAAAAGAATCAGTCACTACATATTTAAATCTCGAAATGGCTTGCAACGAAGATGTACTGCATCACGCTATTAAAGCAAAACCATTTAAAGCAACTTTAGTTCCCGAACGCAGAGAAGAAGTCACAACGGAAGGCGGTCTTGACGTTAAGCGCAATCTTAATATAATATCAAATTTTGTAAAACGCCTTCAAGATAACGGCACAAAAGTAAGTCTTTTCATTGAACCCGATGAGAATAATCTTGAATATATTGTTAAAACCGGTGCAGAAGAAATTGAAATTCATACAGGTAAATATGCCAACAGTGCTGATCCTGAAAAATTAAATATTTTAAATCAGATAAATAGTTATGCACAAAAAGCCGCCGGATTAAATTTAAAAGTCTGCGCAGGACACGGATTAACTTATCATAACGTTAAGCCAATCTGTAAAATCAATAATATTGTTGAATTAAACATAGGGCATTCCATAATTTCACAGGCTTTGTTTACAGGATTGGCGGATGCCGTAAAACTAATGAAAAAAATAATTAATGAGGATTAAATATTCGTGCTGCTTGTAGGTTTTGATATTTGCAAGATAAATAGATTTGATTTTTTTAATAACAATAATGCATTTGCCAAAAAAATTTCCACAGACAATGAAATCAAATCAAGTTTGAAATTTACTAATAAAAAAAAATTTTTTTCTTCTTTATTTGCTTCAAAAGAAGCATTTGCCAAAGCATTGAAATGTGGATTTGGTAAAGAGCTATCATTTAACGATATTGAAATACTAAATAATATGGAAAATAAACCGGAAATTAAAATTTTAAACAAAAACAAAAAAATATTAAATAATCTGCAAGAAAAAAATATTTTTTTAACTCAGTCTTCATGCAGAGAATATTCTGTAGCTTCGGTTATAATATATAAAAATAAGGATGGATTACAATGAAATCATTGGCAGATAAAGACAGTTTTATACCAAAGGTAACATTCCTGGCAAAAAATGCCACAGTCTGCCCTGTCTGTGAACATAGTTATTTTCAGGAAACTCTTTTATCTGGAGGAGGAAGGCTTATAGCCGATATCGTAACGGAAACTCTTCATAGAAAATACAGACCAAGTAAGACTTTCGGTAAAATATATCCGCTGATATATTCCATAACTGTGTGCCCCTCATGTTATTTTGCAAGTCTGGGAAATGATTTTAACGAAGTACCTGAAGGAATCATAAAAACTTTAAAAAAACAAAAAAATGAAAGAATCGAATTAGCAAATAAACTTTCCGGGAAACCAGTTGATTTTACAAAATACAGGACTCTCGAATCTGGGGCTGCTGGATATGCTATTGCCGTTATGTGCTACGATTTATTTTCAAAAAAATCTATCCCTGTAATCAAACAAGCTATATGCTCGATAAGGGCGGCATATTTGTTTGAAGAATTAGAACAGGAAAAACCTAATCAATACTTTAATTACCTTGCAGAATTATTTTATAAAAAAGCTTTATTTTTTTATAAAAGAGCCATGATTTTAAATCAAAGCAAAGAACAGGTTATGGAAACATTAAAAACATTCGGACCAGATCTGGATAAAAATTATGGATATGACGGAATTATTTATTTAATAGGGGTTTTAACTTATAAATATGGCATTAAAACAAACAAGGAAATCCGTAAGCAGGAACTTATTGAAGCGAGGACTTATTTAAGTAAACTCTTTGGATTCGGCAAAACAGATTACGATAAACCAAAAGAAATCGTGGAAAAAGCAAAAGAATTTTATGAATTGATAGCAAAAGAATTAAAAAGCATTGATGGAACAGAATAATATAAAACTCGTCCTTTCTTATGATGGAACAAATTATCAGGGATTTCAATCTCAAAAAAATAACAAAACTATAGAAGAAGTTTTGATAAAATCGATTTCAAAAATTACAAAAAAAGATACCATTATCTATTATGCAGGAAGGACTGATACTGGTGTCCATGCAGAAGGTCAGGTTATAAATTTTTATACTGATAAAACCAACATGGAAGAAAACAATTGGTTTTTTGCCCTTAATGCCATACTCCCCAAGGACATAAGAGTCATTGACTGTAAGTTTGTCGATATAAATTTTAATTCACGTAAAAACTGTATTGCAAGAGAATACTGGTATTACATAGTTAATTCTAATATTATAAGTGCAATGCAAACAAGATATATGGTATTGTATCCATATAAAATAGATATTGATTTAATGCAGAGATATTGCAAAGAATTAATCGGCAAAAAAGATTTTTCATCTTTTTCATCAAGCCTTGATGAATCAAAATCAAAATGCCGTAATATATACATGGCAAAATTTGAAAAAGTGGATGATATTGTAATTTTTAAAATAATCGGCAATGCGTTTTTGCATCATATGATAAGGACAATCATCGGGACATTCTTAATGCTTAATAAAGACAGTAAACCACCGTCCGAATTAAAGCGTATAATCGAATCAAAAGACAGAAATCTTGCTGGAATAAATTTTGCGGCAAAGGGGCTGGTTTTTAAAAAAGCTTTTTATGATAAAGAAGAATTAAAAAAATCCTGTCCTGATTATGCTGAAGAATTTTTTACAAAATAATCTATTTATTTTGCTCCTGATAAAATCAGCAAATCAAATATTTCAGGCCAGATGCCGGCTTCGATTAATGCTGTATGCCCCATTTTGTTTTTTATATTAAGATCGGCTTTTGAATAAATCAAAAATTTAACAATCTCATAATGCCCTTTTTTAGTCGCCAAAATCAATGCAGTGTCACCATTTTCATCAATAGCATTAATATCAGCCTTTGCAGCTACAAGTAATTTTACTATATCAAGCTTTCCGTTATATGCACCAGCCATTAAAGGAGTTGTCCCCTTATTATCAAGGTTAACCTGAGCTTTAGCACCAATTAATAATTTTACTGCAACGAAATTCCCTACTTTAGCAGCATAAATCAATGGAGTATCACCGTTACTATCTCTTATATTTAAATCAAGTTTATTTTTTATATAAATTCTAATAGTTTTTGTTTCACCGTTTTTTATCGCATAAAAAATATCGATACTGTATAAACTAAATGGGTATATAGCAACAGCTAAAACCATACAAATTACCATTAAGCTTTTTTTCATTGGCATCCTACCACAAAATTAATATATATCTCAAAAAATAATTCTATATTGCCGAAATAATAGAATCAAACAATTCCTGATCATATTCAATACTTGAACTTTTCCTTAATAGATCTAATTTATCAAACATCTTTTTACTTACTATCTCGTTTGCCAGATCACTTTCAATTATTTTTTTTGCTGATTCATAATCCATCATACTGCCCGGAGTTTTTTTGTTCATTTTTATTATATGATAACCAAACTGTGTCTTAACAGGCTCAGAAATTTCATTTTCATCTAAAGCAAAAGCGGCATCTTCGAATTCCTTAACCATCGTACCTCTTCCAAATGGTCCCAGAGACCCACCTCGTTCTTTACTTGGGCATTTTGAATGAGATCGTGCTAGCTCTTCAAATACAGAGCCGTCTTTTAACATATTCTTTATCATAACAGCTTCATCCTCAGTATCCACAAGTATATGACTTGCATCAACCTGATCTTCTGTGACAAAAGCATCTTTATTTTCATCATATATTCTTTTTATTTCATTTGGATCAATATTTATTCCAGAATAAAAATTATCATTGATATATTTTCTTAAAATAAGATCTTCATATAATTTTTTCTTGAAACTCTCAGGAGTATCACCAATCTGAGAAAGTATTCTTAAAAAATCATCCTCTGATTTATACATGGATTTAAAAGAATTAAATGATCTCTCAAGCTCATCATTTGAAATTTTTATATCATTATTTTTTGCTTCTTCAATTAAGAGTCTTGCATCTATAAGCTTGTTTAATACAGCAATATATTCTTCCCTTGTTAATTTTTCCTTGCCCAATCTTACTTTGTAATCATCGCTTGCCAACATAAATTCATTCTGTGAGATCGTATAATCGTTAACCTTAACCATAAAATTTTCCTTAATTTATTAATATACAAAAATTTAGCATTAATATTAATAAATTAAAATATTAATTTATTAATTTACTTTATCGATACATTTATACTTAAAAGTATTCCCTTTGGCTACCAAACTTTCAATAAAGAGTATATTCGCAATGGCAATAATTAATTATTGCTTTTATTTTTGATTGAGTGTTTTAGCAAAAGGGGATATATTCCATTGAAAAATATCAAAAAAAATGCTAGTTAATAGCACAAATTTCTTAATCAAGGTGAATGGAATATGCATGAAAAATTAAGATGGCTAAGCGTCGCTTTTATCGAATATACATCTGCTGATGGAAAAATTATTCTATTTGACCCGTGGACAAAAACGGACGGCAACTGGCTCTGTCCCTTTGAAAACGATGATTTTACAAAAGCCGATTTAATACTTGTAAGCCATGATCATCACGATCATATTGGCTCTGCGGCTTCATTGGTTAAAAAAACCGGTGCGATATTAGGCGGTCCGGATGAGACCATGAAGCGTTTAATTATAGACGAAGGCTTAAAAGACACGGACATTATAAATAATGGAGCCGGTTATATAGTAGGCGGTGGAGCAGAATTACCCTGGGTAAAAATCGTTGCAACCCCTGCACTTCATACATCAAGGACATCTTCACCTGTAGGCACAATAGTAATCTTACAAAACGGCACAACAATATATCATGCAGGAGATACGGCTATAACCGCAGAAATGGAGATATTTGCCAGACTTTATCCGATAGATGTTGCCATACTCCCGATTTTTGGTCAGGCAACAATGGATTATATCCAGGCAACCGAAGCTGTACGTTTGATGAAGCCAAAGAAGGTAATGCCTATACATTTTGATTTCTGCAAAGACCCTCAATTTGTTTTAAAAAGATTCGTCTCATATTGCAAAGAAAAAAATCCCGATGTTGATGTTATAGCTACAGAATTAAACAGGGAATATATTATCTAACTGGCTTGTTTTTTAAGTTGACAATGTTTTGGCAGATTGATATAAGTTTACGCTAGTTATTCAAAATAAGGAATTATCATGACATTAAAAATCGAATATCAAAATATAGTTATAAATCTCGTTAAGGATTCTTTAAAAAAAATAGGAGTCAATGATGATTCCATCGTATACGAAGTACCTCCGTCTAAAGATATGGGCAACCTTGCCTTCCCGATGTTTAAATATGCATCGGTATTAAAACAAAACCCTGCAAAAATTGCTCAAGCAGTTAAAGACAATCTTTCTGAAAATCCGATTATTGAAAAATCCGAAGTTAAAAATGCTTATTTAAATTTTTTCTTCAATAAAAATTATATAGCAAAAAATATACTTTCAAAAATAATCGATAAAAAACACAATTACGGAAGACTAGATAAAAACGGACAAAAACTGCTTATTGAATTCAGCAGTCCTAATACAAACAAACCGCTGCATCTAGGTCACTGTCGCAATAATGTACTTGGTGATGCAATCGCACGAATATTTGATTTCTGTGGATATGAGGTAACAAAACTAAACCTCATTAATGACAGGGGCATTCACATCTGTAAATCAATGATCGCTTATAAAAAATTTGGCAATGGTACAACCCCTGAATCCGAAGGAAAAAAAAGTGATCATTTTGTCGGCGATTATTACGTTAAATACGCCAAGGAGTCAGAAAATAACAAAAATCTCGAAAAAGAAGCCCAAGACATGCTTTTAAAATGGGAGCAAAATGATCCCGAAACACTGGAACTCTGGAAGAAGATGAACAAATGGGCAATAGACGGCATAATGCAGACTTATAAAAAAATGGAGATAAATTTTGATAGTATAGAATACGAAAGCATCAATTATCTTTACGGCAAAGACATTGTTAATGAAGGATTAAAAAAAGGCGTTTTTTACAAGAATGAAGACGGAAGCATCTGGATAAACAACGAGGATATAGGGCTTGATAAAAAAGTATTGCTGCGATCGGATGGCACAAGTGTCTATATCACCCAGGATCTGGGGACAGCCGTTAAAAGACATGAAAAATATAGATTCAATGAAATGGTCTATGTTGTGGGGTCAGAGCAGGTGTATCACTTTCAAACTCTTTTTGCTACTTTAAAAAAATTGGGTTTTGCATGGGCTGATAAATGCCGGCATTTATCTTATGGCATGGTAAATCTACCTGAAGGCAAAATGAAAAGTAGAGAAGGAAATGTTGTTGACGCAGACAATCTCATCGAGCTGTTAATTAAAATGTCGCTTGACGTTATAAATGAAAAAGACAGAGATTTAACTTATGATGAAAAACAATTAGTTGCAGAAAAAATAGCATTGGCAAGTCTAAAATATTACCTATTAAACTTTAATACTACAAAAGACATCATGTTTATCCCGGAAAAATCAATAAGTTTTGATGGAAATACCGGTCCATATTTACAGTATACAACCGCAAGATTAAATTCTCTTTTTAATAAAAGTGAAAAAAATATTGAATCATACAATTTTAATAATGATATTTCACTCAACGATGATGAAGAGAACATTGTTTTACATCTTCTTGACTTCGAAGACTCTGTTTATAGGGCAAGAGAAAATCTTTCTCCCGTGGATATATGTAATTTTGTTTATGAACTTGCAAGATTATACAATAAATTTTATCATGACAATACTATATTAAAGGCAGATTCATTAAAATTAATTGAATTTAGACTTGCTTTATCAAAAGCAGTAGATATTGTTATAAAAATCTGTATTGCCCTATTGGGTTTTTCACCTTTAGAAAAAATGTAATATTGATTAGAGATATGCTAATTTAAATTCGATAATCTTGTTATCAATTTTAAGCGCTACATTATCATTATAAACTTTATTAATCTTTCTTAATTTTCTTTTTATTTCAGGAAATAATCTTATATCGATTTCTTCTTTGCTTATTATTGAAAAAATTTTTAGAGTTCCATTTTGCCAAAATTTAAAAGTTGTTGTAAATTTTCTCTTTTTACATACGCATTCGTTTTCATAAAATAATTTACCTCGTTTACAGCCTGACTTTGTTTTTGATACAATACAGCCTTTCGGGCATATTATACATATTTTTTGATTCTTAATGCTTTTAAAAAAATCGTCATTATATTTTTCATCATTAATTTTAAGTTTATAAGGCAAATGATCAAAAACAGACTTTTTAAAATTACTTTTATCCCTCAAATATTCAATTACGCATCCTGCCACAGCCTCGCCTTCCAAAGATGCATTATCCGCAAGGTCATTAATATGCAATGAATTACCACAGCAAAATATTCCGCTAACCGTTGTTTCATATTTATTATTCACTTTGGGACTAAAATTATCAATGATAACAGCACCGGCTTTTTTTAACAACTCTGTCTCAGGTATCAATCCGACCGAAAATAAAATCGTGTCACATTTATAGAATTTTTCAGAATTAACAATCGGATTTAAATTTTTATCCAGCTTTTGCACATATACCCCACTGACTCTTTTTCCTCCCACGATATCCGAAATCTGGGAATTAAATTCAATAGGTATGTTAAAATCATCTAAGCATTGCACTTTATTCCTTATCAAGCCAGACAAATAATGTAGCCTTTCAAAAACTTTTATTACCTTGTAACCTTCGATTTTTAACCTTCGAGCCATGATTAAACCAATATCGCCTGAGCCTTGAATAATCACATTCTTGCCAATCCTCAAATTTTTGTTATTAATCAAATTCTGAGCTTGTCCAGCCATAAAAATTCCGGACGGTCTTGTGCCAGGGATCTCAAGATTTTCTCGTGTTCGCTCACGACAGCCTGTTGCAAAGATTATTGCTTTTGCATTATAGCGCACAACTCCTTCTTTTAAAGATGAAGCAGTAATAATTTTATTCTTACTAATATTGATAACCGAAGTATTTAATTTTAATGGTATCTCACATTGATCAAATAACTTTTTCATTTTTAATGCATATTGAGGACCGGTTAATTCCTCTTTAAAATAATCCAAACCAAACCCCGGATGAATACATTGTTTTAAAATTCCTCCAATTTGCGGATTCCTGTCAAACAAGATTATATTTTTTATCTCTCTGGAATATAAATAAATAGCAGCAGCCAATCCGGCTGGACCAGCGCCAATTATTGCCACATCGATTTTTTTCAATCTTTAATCCTTAAAAAACAGCTTACTATCTTTTTTGCCTTTTAAAATTTGTTCAGGATTTATATCATACTCTTTAATTAATATATCTATAATTTTTGGTAGACAAAATCCACCCTGGCATCTTCCCATCATTGCCTGTGTCCTTTTTTTAATTACGTCCAATGTTAAACATTTCAATGGATTATTAATTGCATGCAAAATTTCAGCTTTTGTAATACGGTTACATCTGCAAATTATATCGCCATAATTTTTATCTTTTTTGTATATTTTTTTTAACTCATTAAAATTTAAATATTTTGCTTGTCTCAATCCGATTTTGATTTGATTAAATTCTTTTTTTTGAATAAGCCCGATTTTTTTTGAAATCATTTTGTCTAAAATATATTCTGCAATTGCTGGAGCGCTGGTTAATCCAGGAGATTCGATACCGATCAAATTTATAAAACCCGGCATTGATTCCTCAATAATAAAATCTTCAAAATTTGTAGTTTTTTTGCTGTTGAATAATTTAGGTCTTATACCGGCATAATTTTTAATAAAAGGATAATTCCTTAAAGCAGGCAATAATTCAAAAGCTTCTTTCTTTAAAATCTCCATTACAGATTTAGTATTTCGCACATCGTCTCTATCATCAATATAATCAGCTGAAGGACCAATTATTATATTACCATTAGTAGATGGAGTTAGATGCACTCCCAACCCACTGCCATCGAGAGGCGGCACGGGATAAACTGCCATTCTTAACAAACCGGAAGCATCCTCATCCATGACAAAGTATTCACCCCTGCATGGATAAATTTTATTATCATGTTTTTTAATCATCGAAGCAATTTTATCCGAATACATGCCTGCGGAGTTTACAACAATCTTTGATTTAAAAAAAATCCCGTTTTTAAAATACAACCCAAATAAATTATCACTAAACTTTTTTATTTTTATTACTTCATGATCAAAATAAAATTTAACACCATTGTAAAATGCACTTTCAGCGAGTTTTATTACAAATATATAAGGATTTATAACAGCCGTTTTTTGCGAATACAACGCATATTCACCATTTATATTCGGCTCTAGTTTTTTTATTTTACTTTTTTTTATTATCGATAAACCAGTGCAACCGTTTTTTACACCCTGATCATAAAGTTTTTTTAAATAAAATAGCTCTTTATTATCCCTTGCAACAACAAGTTTTTTGCATAATTTATACGGGACATCAAGTTCATTGCATATCTTTGGAAAAAATTTCAAGCCCTCGATATTGAATTTTGCCTTCAGGCTTCCTGTTTTAACATTAAATCCTGCATGAATGACTCCGCTGTTGGCTTTACTTATCCCTTCGGCAACATCAAGCTCTTTTTCAAATAACGCAACATTTAAATCATATCTTGATAATTCTCTTGCTATAGCACAGCCAACAACTCCACCGCCTATTATGGCGATATCAAATGAAGTCATTAAAAATCATCCTTAAATTATTTAACGGATTGAATTATCGTTATCAAGGCAACATTTATAATATCCTCAACCTTGGCACCTCTTGAAAGATCATTTACAGGCTTGTTTAAGCCCTGCATTATTGGACCTAAAGCCATAGCACCGGCAAGTCTTTCGGTAACTTTATAACAGATATTACCTGCATTCAAATCGGGAAATATAAATGTATTCGCTCGCTCAACAGCAAACGGTGAGTCTGGCGCTTTTTTCTTTGCGACATCCTGGATAAAAGCAGCATCAAACTGTATCTCGCCATCAATAACAAAATCCAAACCCATTTCTTTTGCCTTTGCCTTTGCCTTTAGAGTTGCATTCTTCACCTTGTCTACAAAAGGATGTTGTGCAGATCCCCTTGTTGAAAAAGAAAGCATCGCAATCCTTGGATTATGCCAAAATTTTTTTGCTGTAATACCTGTTGTCACTGCAATTTCTGCCAATGTATCTTCGTCCGGATCGATATTCACACCACAGTCAGAGTAAAACAGTACCTTATCTGTAAAAACTTCAAAAAATAAACTGGATACTCTTTTTATACCCGGGGCAGTTTTAATTATTTCGAATGACGGAATAAATGGCTTGGTCTCAGAGTTTATCCCACTCACCATCCCATCAGCCCTACCTGTATGTACGCACATTGCAGCAAAAAAATGAGTCTTTTTTATCTGTTCCTTTGCAAAGTCCATTGTAATATTCTTATGCTTTCTTATCTCAAAATACATATTTATATAATCATCAAAATGCTTATCGTTTTCCGGATCAACAACCTCTAGAATTTTTAAATCAGCACCGCACTGTTTTGCCGCTGTCTCAATTTCATTTTTATTGCCAACAACAATCGAATTAGCAACAAGTCCTTCCTTTTTCAATCTATAGGCTGCCTCTAAAATTTTTGCATCCTTCCCCTCAGGAAACACAATTGTCTTCTGAAGTTTTTTTGATTCTATAGCCAGTTTTTCTAAAAAATTCATATATGATTCTCCAAAATTAATTACTTAATTAAGTTAAGCTGTAATATTATATAAAGATAGTTAATTTGTCAAATAATTTTAGGATTCTTATTTTTTAAAAAAGATTCTCAACATCTATTTCACTTATTATAGTTTTCGTTATACAGTAATTAATCGTTTTTAATCATTCTTAAACCCAAAAGCGTACAACCGATAGATAAAATTATTACTCCACCGATAGCAAGATAAACATTGATAATCGGTCCAACTCCGTATAAAACAGCTCCGGCAAAAATTAAAATTGCAGATAACGGATTAAAATCTTTGCTTTTTATTATTGAGATACAGAATAATATTACGCCTATAAATATTGTTATATCTGCAATATATCTAAATAAAATAATTTGCGGAGCTAAAAAAAATGACCTATCCTTAATCATAAAAATCGTGTTAGCATTTGATGCTAAAATAGGATAAATAAAATGCTCCCATGTAACTTTTGCCGCTTGGAATATATAAGCTAGAATAATAAAAATATAACCTGCCAAACCTATAATACCGGTTTTATTAAATATTTTAGAGTAAACAGATGTAAAACCGAAGATCATAAAAATGATTCCAAAAAATGAAATCGACGTAATCCATGACCAATTGCTGTTTAAGATCATCAATGATGCATCCTTCATTCCTTCGGTTGACGGCAGTAAAAATATCCAGCATATAGTCCATAAAGTTAAAAAAAATGCACCGCAAATTATTGAAATTCCGCCTAACTTTTGTAAGCTGTTGTAGTTCATAATAAATTCTCCTTCTATCTATTAAAATAATTATTTTTATATATTATCTCATATTTTTTGAGCGATTAAATCATTAAGTGATATCTCAGGATTTTTATACCTGCCTTTATTGCCGGTATTTTTTGACTCAATTGCACTTTTTGGGCAATAATGTATGCATGCTAAACATTCCTGGCATATATGCTGCCAAACAGGTTTATTGTCCACAAGTTTTATATTATCTACAGGACATATTTTCACACAAATACCACAGCTATTACAATTATTTTTCACATAGAAATCTTTATCGCTATTATTTACATTTTTCTGCCAAATATCGTTAACAAAATTCGCCAATACAGCCAGCCTGCTTTTCTTTTTTATTTCCGAATTATTATTAATATCATCTGCTATTTTTAAAAGTGAACTTTTCATTTTGCTGATTTTTTGATTCTGCATGTTTAAATTTTCAACATGAAATTCTTTAATGTAATTGCTTGGCATTATCAATCTATATGAAGCATTCAGCTTTTTATTTTTAGCTTTTAAAATTTTATTAATTCGATTTGCAGCATTATCAGGACTTAAACTGCCTCCGCTGTTTAGAATTATAAAAATGTACTTAACTTTATCTAGATTGATTCTGTTAATAAACTCCTCAACAATTTTAGGCAACCCCCAGAAATATAATGGAAATATAAAACCAACATTTTGTGTTTCACAGAACATTTTATTTTCTTTTAAAGCTTTTACCATAGGTACAAGAATAGCATCCTGAAGTTTTTCTTTTAAATTTTTAGCGATAAGCAGACTGTTACCTGTACCGGTAAAATAATAAAGCATTGTTTTCATAATTTATTTCCCTCGTATAATAGATATATTAATCACTTCTAAAGTGAATAATTTAAATTAAAA
>CAZHHK010000091.1:0-14194 GCA_964531405.1 uncultured Spirochaetales bacterium
TAAAAAATAATATCAAGTAGTTATTGCTTGATTTATTTCATTAAAAGAGGAGTTTTACATGGTAAATGAATTTCATTTTGTATTAAAAAAAGAATTAAAAGAAAAGATTAAGGCAATTTCAAAGAATTCTAAAATGAACATATCCAAAACTATAATATTTATTATTAAAATAATGAAACCTTTGCTGGAAAGATATTTTTACCAAGAACTTAAAGACAAGAGGGGTGAGTACCAAAGATTTAATGCTACGGATCATTTGCATATAAATTTTGATGAAAGAAGTTATAAAATATTAAAACATATCACTGATAATTTGAATATTTTCAGCATGGCTATAACATTGAGAAAGATACTGGAAATTTTTATAAAGTTAGTGGATAAAATTGGCATTGATAAAGTAGTAGAGAAGCTTAAAAGGATTAGGCGTATACATCTAAGAAAAATGGGTAAAATCAATAAAATAATTAAAAATATGGAAAATCGACAATTGTCCATGTTTCGAAAAGATCACATGCAAAATTTTACTTATAAACTTGTTTTTAACCGATATTATGATATTATTTGCATAGAATTTTCTCATTAAATATTATAAATTTATATTATCCTTACTATACTCAATATTGATTAATAATAAAGACGGAGATAATTTTGCAAAAAATAATTTCAGTTTCTAGACGTACCGATATCCCTGCATTTTATGGTGATTGGTTTTTAAATAAGGTAAGTCAGGGTATTGCAGGATATTTTAATCCTTTTAATAAAAAACCATGTTTTGTTTCGTTAAAACAGGAAGATGTGTTATGTTTTGTTTTTTGGTCTAAAAATTTTATCCCCTTTATGAAACATTTAAAAAAACTGAATGAACTCGGATATAAATTTTATTTCAATTATACTATAAATAATTATCCTGATTTTTTTGAGAAACCAAAGGCAAAAATTGAAAAATTAATAGATAATATAAAAAAATTAAGTGACGATTATTCACCTTTTTCAATAAACTGGCGTTATGATCCAATAATAATTTCTAATAAAACTGACTTTGATTTTCATGTTGATAATTTTGCATTTTTGGCTTCCATGCTTAAAGGTTATGTTAATAGATGCTATTTCAGTTATGTTTCTTTATATAATAAGGTATTAAATAATTTTAATAAACTTAAATTAAAAGGTATTATAGTAGAGGATATTTCGATAAAAACGAAAATCGATTTTATTAAAAAAATTCAAAATATTGCGAATAACTTTAATATTACGTTATATTCTTGCTGTAATGATTTTTTAGTAAATGAAAATATTAAAAAGGCTCATTGTATTGATATAGATATAATAAAAAATAATTTTTATACAAATAAAGATTTGCCGGATTATAAAATTAATCCTACAAGAGATCAATGTGGGTGTACAGAAAGCATAGATATTGGAGTTTATGATAGCTGTGATAACCAGTGTATATATTGTTATGCTAATAATATTTATAGTATTGCTTTAAAAAAAATTAGAAAAACAGAAATAAATTCATTATTTATAGGATATTCAAAAAAAGAATCGGATTATTTTTGTCAGGAGATTAACAATAATTGTTTGTTTAAACTAAATTCTTGATTTTATTAATTTTTTATCTTAATATGTTAAACAAATACCATGTAATATTAAAAAAATATTTAATTATAAATATTTAAATTATTATGGATTTTAATATGAATAAGTATGTGATGATTTGTATTATTTTAATAATATTTATTTTATTTCCCTCATGTAATTCCTTATTAAAAGGATTATCTGATTCTTTATATCAGCAGGAAGATGTTAAACTGGTTGAAGATGGAGCACCATCATATTTATTACTCGTTGAAGGATTGATATATTCTAATCCCACAAACCGTGATTGGCTAATGACCGGTATACAGCTTTTTTCTGCTTATTCAAATGCATTTGTGAAGGATGAAGAACGAAAGAGAATATTCTTGAATAAAACCAAAGACTGGGCTTTAAAGCTTTTAAGGACATATTCATCATTTAAAAGAGTAGAGAATGCATCTTATGACGATTACCAGCCATGGGTAAAGTCTTTGAATAAAAATGATATACCTTATGTATTCTGGGCTGCGAATGCATGGATAATGTGGATTATTGCAAATTCTAGCTCAACCGATGCAGTAATCGAGCTGCCTAAAGCCAAATTGATAATCGATAGAATTTATGAGCTTGATTCATCTTATTATTACGGAGCTCCTCATTTGTTTTATGGCATCTATTATAGCATACTTCCTGAGGTGGCTGGAGGTGATTTAAAAAAAGCAAAAATGGAATTCGATAAGGCAATGGAGTACTCGGGCGATAAATTTTTAATGACAAAAATTTCCTATGCAGAATTTTATTTAAAGAGAATTTATAATAGAGAAGATTATATAAAAATTTTAAAAGAAGTTTCAAATACCGACATAAATAAATATCCTGAAATGAGATTGTTGAATACCTTTTCAAAGAAGCAGGCTAAGGAATTACTTGAAGAAGTAAATAATTATTTTTATAATGATGATTTTAAAAAAAAATAAATATTTATTGTAATAATTTAAAAAAATATTTATATAAATTAAACATGTGATATAGTAAGAGCATGTTTCAAATAGTTTATTATATTTTATATTATATCAGGATCGCTGGTTAAGCTGAAGTTTGTTTGATAGTGCATTAAAATTTTTAGGAGTGAGTTGTTATGAAGAAATTTGCGGTTTCAATTTTGGTTTTATTATTAATTTTGCCTGTTTTTTCCCAAAAACAGACACCAAAATATTTATTTAAAATTGCTGCCGAACTTCCGGATGGGTCAAGTTGGGTTGAAAGCATAAAAAAAATAAGTAATGATTTATATAAAAAAACAAATGGTGAAATTGGAATAAGAATATACGCCGGCGGCGTTATGGGCGATCAGAATACTGTAATTAATAAAATAAAAATCGGACAATTGTCAGGCGCAACATTTTCAAGCGGTGGGCTTGGATTAATTTATAAAGATTTTCAAGTAGTCGGTTTCCCATCTATCTTTAGAAGCTATGATGAATATGATTATATAAAAAATAAAATGACAGATTTTTTTGAAAAAGAATTTGAAAAAAGAGGTTTTGTGCTTCTTGCATTCTCAGAAGTTGGATCAATATATCTTTTTTCAAAAAATAAAGTTTATACGGTTGATACTTTAAGAAAATCAAAACCTTTTTTAGTAAGCGGTGATACTGTAAGTCAAGCATTGTTTGATGAAATAAAAGCCTCTCCTGTACCATTACAAGTTCAGGATGTATTAACCGGCTTACAAACCGGTACAATCGATACTGTTTTTTCATCACCTTATACATTGATTGTATTACAATGGTTTACAAAGGTAAAATATATGGCGAATTTCCCTATAACATTTATGATAGGTGCAATAATGGTTGATAAAAAGCTATTTTATTCAATGCCTCAAAGTTATCAAAAGGAAATGAAACAGATGTTTAAGACTACTTTTGATAACCTGAATCAGCAGGTGCGTGATGATAATAAAAAAGCGTTGGAAACACTTAAAAAGAATGGAATTATAATTCTTGAAGTTAGCAAAAAAGATAAAGAGAATTTTTATACAGCATGTAATAATGTCGCGGATAGACTTACTGAAAAAGAATATTCAAGGGATCTTTATAATACAATCGTCAGACATGTTGAAGAATACAGAAAAATAACTAAGAAGTAATTATGAAAAAAATTTTTGATAAAATTAAATATTTATATAATTTCATAATAAAAATATTTAATAAGACAGAAGAAGCATTTTTAGTGCTTCTTCTAAGTATATTAATTGGCATTGCTATTTTGCAAATAATTTTACGTATATTCTCCAGATCTATTTCATGGTTTGACGAAGTAATAAAATATTCGGTTTTATGGATAGGATTCGTTGCGGCTAGCCTTGCTGCAAGAGAGAATAAGCATATTAAGATTGATATAATAGGCAAGTTCGTTAAAGGCAGAGCGAAGTCAATAATTTTAATAATTAGTAATATTGCATCCTCAATTGTTTCCATAATACTTTGTGTATTTTCAATTATATATTTAATTAAGATAGAATATACATCAAACATCGAATCTCCTTTTTTAAATATTAGAAGATGGATATTGCTTATCATTATTCCTGTAGGCTTTGGCATTATGGGATTGAGGTTTTTTATAAAATTTTTAAAGAAAATTAGAAATTTTATAATCAATAAAGAAGAAGATGATTTGGAAGAAAATTTAGAATTTAATAAATGATATAATTTTATTACTAATAGCTTTATCTATATGCGAAAAGAGGATAATTAATGTCAATAGTAGTATTATTGTTAATAATTCTTATCGCACTGTTGGGCACACCACTTTTTATTGTAATTGGCGCAACAGCAATTTATAATTTTTTTGCTACTCCTGGCTCAGGGGGTATCCTTAATGTTATTATTGAAATAACCGGTGTTGCACAAATGCCGTTATTACATAGTATACCATTATTTGCTTTTGCAGGATATATACTTGCTCGAAGTAATGCTTCTAAAAGACTTGTCAATTTAACAAAGGCTGTTTTAGGCTGGATGCCAGGCGGTCTTGCTATTGTCACAATACTTGCTTGTTCATTATTTACAGCTTTTTCTGGTGCTTCAGGTGTTACAATTGTTGCACTCGGCGGATTGTTATTAAGCGCTTTACTTTCAGAAAAATACGGCGAAAAATATTCATTGGGATTGATTACTTCATCCGGTAGTTTCGGGCTTTTATTTCCGCCCAGTCTGCCTATTATTATTTTTGGAGTCGTTGCAGGTGCCGGAGCTAAAGGAGGGACAGGCTCTGTCGTAAACATAGGTGATTTATTTACAGCGGGATTTATTCCTGGTCTACTAATAACGATTGTATTATCAATTCATGCGATTGCTATGAGCAGGAAGTATAAAGTTGCAAGGACAAAATTTTCTTTTAAGGATATAGGTACTGCATTATGGGATGCAAAATGGGAAGCTCCATTGCCATTTATACTGTTTTTAGGAATTTTTTCCGGCAAACTTGTAATATCCGACGCAGCTGTTATAACAGTCGTATATATTCTTATTGTAGAAATATTCTTAACCAAAGATGTAAAGATTAAAGATATTCCCAAAATCATGAAAGAAAGTATGTTACTTGTGGGGGCTATATTAATTATATTGTCAATCTCTCTGGCTGCAACAAATTATATTATTTATCAACAGATACCTCAAAAGCTTTTTGAATTCATTAAAGTATTCATATCAAATAAATTATTATTTTTTATCTTGCTTAATATCTTTTTACTTATAGTCGGCTGTTTGATGGATATTTACTCGGCAATGGTTGTAATCGTCCCTTTGATTTTGCCTATTGCAGAGGCATACAATATTAATTTATTGCATCTCGGTGTTGTATTTATTGCAAACCTCCAGATTGGATATATAACACCACCTGTAGGCATGGATTTGTTTATTGCATCTTTGAGATTTAACAAATCAATTATTACACTTGCAAAATCTGCATTGATTTTTATTGGCTTATTGCTTGGTTGCCTTTTAATAATTACTTACGTCCCTGCTTTAAGTATATGGTTTAAAGAAAAGCCTTCCCTGGTTGGTAGTTGGGAATACAAATTTGCTAATGGCGATGTTGATAAAATAATTATCAAATCAAATGGCAAATATATCAGGCAACAGTATAATGCTAAAAATATTGATGTCGTTTCTCCATATTATGGAGATTATTACATTAATAATAATGTTCTTGTTTTAAAAAGCGATACAGGTGAAAAAAAATATAAATATGAAATTTATAATAATGGTGTTAGATTATTTATTGAATATTTAGATAAAGAAGAAATTAGCACTCATATAAAAAATAATGAATCTGATTCAGATTCTGACAACTGGTGGGACGAAGAAGATGATACAATGACTGCATCAAAAGATGAAATCGAAGGAAAACTATTTTATAAAAACAATTTAACTACACCAATTGGAAAATATTCTGAAAAATTATATGCAAAATGGGAAGAAAAAAAATTAAATTCAGTAATAGAATTCAATCTTAATGGCACGATAAATTGGGATATCAACGGCGAATTAAAAAATTACGGCTTCAGGGTTAAGAGCAAAAATAATCTTGAGTTGATTGATTTTAATGAAAAGGATATAAATAAACGAATAAAAAAATATTATTTTAAATTTATCGATGCTAATCATTTGATGATTATAGATAAAAAAAATAAAACTTTGCAATATAATTTTGAATTCACTGATTCAATGAACGAGCTCTAATATACCTAAAGGTATAAATTAGCTTATTTTAAAAGAAATAAGAAATATATTTACTACTCTGTAAAAATTTATAAGAATATTATTTGCATTTTTTAATACAATCCACTTTCCCGGATGTTATAACGTTTATATTAAGATTGAATACATTTTTTATGACTATTTGATCGGTCTTAACAGGTGCAATAAGTTCGATTTTATTCAATTGCTTCATTAAATCAAAAATTTTATCTTTAGGTATCGCTGATTCAGTCCATACTGGCACCAGGGGGTGTTTGCCATTTTTTACTCTAACCGTAGTTGTAACTATACGCCTTGGATTTGTAACCTCATCTTTTACATACTCTGCACCCAATTTACAGACGTTACCTTTGATTTCTTCTATAGTATTGCCATCAAGTGTAGTATCGATTTCACAGCCTCTGGGACATCTAACACAAATAAATTTTTTATTAATCTTGTCACTCATACTAAATTTGAATTATAGCATAATTAAATAAATAATCCAGAAATTCATCTTGTAATTAATTTTTCTTTTAACTTATTTAAAATATAGCTGGTTTCAGGAATTTTAAATATCAGACAGAGTATTAAAAATACAATCATCAATATCATACCTATAATTAATAATTTTAAAATTGCATCAAGCTTTTGATTAAAATTAAATCTGATAATATTTTCAAGGAATAACCCAAATACAAAAACAGCGAAAGATATAATAACAATCTTTATTGTATCAATAATCGGTTTTTTTGATATCCTTTTAAAAGTCTTTTCTTTTAAATTATTTATATATAAAAATAATACCAGGAGCAAAGATTGAAATATATAACCTATACTTCTTCCGAGAGACAACCCTGAAACTTTTAAACTCTTTGCAAAAATATAACATGACACAACAGTTATTGCTACTGTAAGCAATGTGATAATCATCGGCAAAAATGACTTCTTTTGAGCATAATAAAATTTTACGAGAACAATCGTTATTGAAAAAAACGGCATGCCCAGCATGTAATAACTTAAAGCCTCTGAAGTAAGCCTTGCATCATTGAGAGTGAATTTTTTATACATCAGCAATAAATTGATTATTTCACTATTGAATATTATCATAAACAGCGAAACAGGTAGCATTAAAAAAATCATAGTACGCAGCTTTACTAAAAGCTCATCCATCATCTTGTCATATTCGCCAACCGCAAAATATTTACTGAAAACAGGGAAAACCGTAGTTGAAACACTTACAGCGATTACACTAAAAGGCATCATTGCAAAATTCTCAACATTTTCAAATATAAAAATCGATCCTATAAATAAAAACGAAGCAATATTCACTATAAAAAATTTAACAAATTGTTCAAAGCCTATTCCGATCATTCTGGGCACTGCGATCATGAATAAGTTAAGAATGTCCTTTGAAGGTTTAGGCAAACCTAAAGAATAACGAAATCCATTTAAATAAGAACCAATAAACTGAAACATGAAATGCGAAAATCCCCCAATTACTGCTCCCCATGCAACACCTTTAATCCCAAGAAATGGCGTTAAAAAAATTATACCGAAAATGATTCCAACATTATACGAAAGAATGGCAAATGAATATGCTTTAAACTTTTCAAGAGCATTAAGATATGACCCCATGATGCTGGATAAGGTCATAAAAAAAACCTGCAAGAGCAGTATCCTTGTCATACTTATGGTAAGGGTTATATTGTTTTCATCTGTCCAGCCTTTCACCAAAAATTCCCTTACAAAATAAGGTGCAAAAATAAAACCAAGTATTAAAAAAAATCCTATAAATAAAAGAAAGAAATTTAAAAACTCAGAACATGATTTTTTTAATTTTTCAAATTCCTCCTTCTTGATAAATGCAGAGAAATAGGGAATTAAAACAATCGACACAGTGCCAAAGACTATAACATTAAAAATTATATCAGGTAATCTAAAACTTGCCGCATAACAATCTGACAATCCCTGACTGCTTGTAGCTCCATACAGAGAACCTATTAAAGTTTGCTTTAATAACCCAAGCACCTTGGAAAGTAATGAACATATCACAATTATAAAAGTTGATTTAATAAATTTTGAAGTATCTTCAGACAAGTAAAATCTCCGCTGTATTTTTTAATCGATTAATTTATTTTTTATTAGCATTCTTAATTTTATCAGAATTTATTTTTTTAAATATTTTTTCGGCATCAAAAGACACGTAACAATCAAACATAAACTTTGAGTATAATGGTGAGTTGTAATTTATAAAATCAGGATATACTCCGCCTCTAAAATTTATATCAATACCGCTGTAAGGGGTAAAACCTCCACCAAGATAGGCTAATGCATTTAATTGCAAATTTTTTAAGTCTGTAAAAGTTGTTACAAGTTTTTCTGCCTCAAACATAAAATAAATATTAAAATTAACTTTAAATTTTTCTTTACTATCATATCCTACTTTAAAATAAAATTTATCGTAATATTCAGGGAAAGTAAGCTGATAATGAGATTCTATAAAAAAATTATTAAGATAATTATAACTTAATTTTATCCTGAAACCAAAATTATAGTCATAAATATTTACCGGACGATCAAGCATTTCATTAAGATAATCACTCATATAATCTGATCGATTATCCCTTTTTGCAATATAAAGAGGATCAAACATCCCAACCTTATTCAAGCCCGAATCAATTATATATTCTAAACCGATATTAAAAGTATAAATCCTAAGCAAAAACCCTGTGTTAAACGCCATATTGGAAGCAATCGCCTGAGGGTTTTTATTAGCACATTCATAGTATGTTGACACATAATTATTTTGATTATAAGAAAATGGCAGATACATTCCATAAGACATGAAAATTGAGAATCCCAGAGATTTTACATTAAAAGCATCATAATCGATTGTTGTATTAAACTGCGCAGGGAAGAAAGACTCTTTGTTGTCGAATTTTACCAGATCATAACAGTCGATAAAGGCGGAAGTCCTGAATCTAAACCTAAAGCTTTTATACGGCGTCATAAAGCTTACATCGGCTCCGTACAATCCTTTTGGCATAATATCTTCAGCATAGATAAATGCTTCAAACCAGTCAAATTTATAATTATTTACTAGCGATACTTTCCTTATTACTGGATAGAATGCATATGAATTAAAATCAACAAGAGAAAACTGCAGGTAATCCGAAACATCGAATTCATCTCCAACTTTAATATATACATCATCTTCAGGATTGTTATACTTAAATATCCTGTGCTTTAAATGCAAATCGTCAAAAATATCAAAAATCATTTCACCAATATTATCAAGATGATCTATTCCAAATGACCATTCATTATTCGTACCGTTGACTTTCAAAAATCTATCATCGGTCATGACTTTTGATATAACAAGATTTACAGGAAAATAAAAACCGATTTCATATTTATCCTTAAAAACACCACCCGGTTTATAAACAAATTTCGGCGCAACATTGGCAATGTTGGTATCATAGAATATAACTCCCAGCTCAAATTTTAACAAATATCCGGCAATAAAACTTTTACTTTCTTTGTTTTTTATAATATCATTTTTGATTTCTTCATTTTTCTCTTCTTCCGCAAGGTTTTTTTCTTCCTCTTTTTGACCAACAGAATAAGTCTCAAGTGCATAGGATAAATTTTTAGCAATATCTTTTGATTTAAACAGCAT
This sequence comes from uncultured Spirochaetales bacterium, assembly GCA_964531405.1. Taxonomy (GTDB): domain Bacteria; phylum Spirochaetota; class GWE2-31-10; order GWE2-31-10; family JAFGQB01; genus CAZHHK01. Next base: position 10,003 of record CAZHHK010000091.1, read on the forward strand.
ACGGTCTATCCATTCTTTTAAATCATTAACAGCTAGATCAACCGGCGGATAAACCTTATCACTTATAAAATCCGATTTCTGTAATTGCTTTATATTTTCTGAATTCGACGGATCTTCCAATGATGCTAATTCAACTGTCCCATCAAATACAGTAGTATAACCTCTTCGCTCACTGTTATCACCACTTGTAGATATAAAACAAAAATCTCCGTTATTCGATATAGCTTTTACCGTTTTAGAAGTTATTACTATTTTTTTATTCTTCTGGCTTACAGCTCTTACTCCTCCGTAATTCAAATTAATATTTATCGTATCATCAAAAACATTAAAACTTAAATCGGAATTCCCCAGAAGAAGAAAAATCCCGATTGGATAATCATTCTGATATAAAATCAATTCTACAGTCTCTTTATCAAAAGTAATAATAGTTTCATTCTCATTTATAATATCACCTGTTTTAATATTGATATCTTCCTCTTCATGCTTTAGCACAGGAGTTGATCCATTTTCGCTCTTTATAAAGACAATTTTTGCATAATATCCGGTGTTTGAATAAACATTAATTGCATGAATAAAAATAAAAAATAAAAATAAACATATAACTTTTTTAGAAAACAAAAGATATCTCCACTGACACAAATTTTTGTATATCCTTACTAAAAGTATCCATATCGGCTCCAGCCCAATTATAATTACTATAATTTACAGTATAATACTGAGCAGTATATTGATCTGGTATAATATAACCATCAGCAATTTGTCTGTATGGATTCGTTCCTTCCTTAACTCCAGGCACTGCATACCAGGGCCTTTGCACGCCAATCAACACGCTTAGTTTAGCACCAAAAAAATTATATCCTGCTTCAAAAGCAAATCTAAAATCACGAGTCAACGAATCAATAAACCCCTGCCCTGAGCCTTCTATATACATAGCATTGACACCCGTTTGATACAGTACATTAAAAAACAATCCGGGGACTATTGTGTCCTCCATTATAAATTTAGCTGTAAACCTTGCACAAAAATGAAATATCAAAGGCATGGTTATATTAAATTCGAATTTAATTTTTTCATTAAATCCGTACAATCCAAGTCCAGCCATTATATAGAAAGTATAATCATTATTATTATTTAAAGCAAGATATTGTTTTTTTCTCAATACTTCATAATTTGAAGCAAAATAATCAAGAAAATAATGAGGAGATTCTAAGATAACTCCGGTAGATACCCCCAGAAGATATCCGGAATTTACAAGATTGATAAACCGTGCATCAATATGAGACTTAATGCCAAATCCCGCTTTTGTTACAGGATTATTATTATTGAAATCCAGCAAAAGCCCTATTTCATTGGACTGAATTAACTTCACAAATTTATACTGCCAGATAAAAAGCGTATTTATGTCGGAAAATAACGGGAAAGAAGTATACAGATTATAATCTGTTGCAGTTAAATTTCTGTGACTTGTTACTTCATCGACACTGTAGCTACTGCACCTGTTTGACTCTGTGGAATTAATATCTGTCGCAAATGAAGCGCCAATCCTTAAAGTATATAAATCCCTGTATTTTGTGAATTTTAATACATTGATACCAAAATCATAGGCAAAAATATCAGGGTCTGCAAGGTCATTAATTAAAAGAGTCATATCGATGGGTATATTATTCATCTTAAGTTTTTCAAGCAGATTGCCATCAAATTTAAAATAAAGTCCTAGTTCTCTTTCCACGGGTAGGAATGCATGATTATGAAAATCCTGCAATATGAATCCGCTTCCAAATGTCGTATAAGGATTTTTGCCAATATGAAAATAAAAAGGGCTTTTTAAACTTCCGTATTTAATATAATCGATCTTGTCAAGATAAGCTATAAAAGTATTCAATCCGGCATTATGCATATATCCTTCTGGTATATACCAGTCAAGGTATCTAAATGCCGTTGTCCTGCTACCAGAATATGTATAATATCCTGCCTGACCAAGAAAAAATCTAAACCTGAATTCAAGATTTAAACCGATACCAAATTCGTCAAACATGAATGAAACTCTTGAAAATAATGTCTCATAATCGGTAATACCTACAGCATCACTCACTGCTTTAAGTGATAATCCCGTATCAAAAACAGACTGGATAATGTGCTCTCTATCTAAACTGTCTTTAAATTTAAATTTAATCGGATTAATATAAATCGGAAACAAAAAAATAGACAGAATTATTATAAATAAAAATTTATATGATTTGAACATCAATTCCTCAATTATTATTTTCGGCAATGATTATACTATGAAATTAAAAATAATTCTATAAATTATTATAAAAATCAAGACTTATACTTCGTTATCTCTGTTTTTGGGAAGGACAAGGAAAAGGATTTTATCCTGTTATAAAAGAGGCAGGATGAAGGAATTATCATAATAGAGGAATATTAATAAAATTTTTAATCTATTCTCTATAAAAATACTCCGTAGTTCATCCTGATTATTTGAAACACCTTTAGGTATACATTAAAATTTAATCACTGCTTTACCGCCGATTTTAACTTCGCCTTTTTGATCTTCAACATGAAGTTTTAAATCAACGAATTTGCCGTTTTCATTTTCATATTTTTTCTTAACAATACCCTTTGCAGTTAATACATCTCCGGGTTTTGTTATAGCTTTAAAACTTACTTCGTATTTCTTAACGTTCATTGGACCACCAGCCCAATCACTTAGCATTTGACCCAGTATACCCATGATTAACATGCCATGAGCAATCGTCCCGTCAAGTCCGGCTTCTTTTGCATAATCAGGCACGGTATGAATCTGGTTAAAATCACCGCTGGCTCCAGCATATCTTATTAACTGAAGTTGCGTAATCGGCTCTTTTGTCAATGAAGGAAGCTCAGTCCCTTCCTGTATAGAATTAAAATCTGGCAACATTACACGCCTCCGGTCATAACAACAATCTTCATTTTAGCGATCAATACAATCTCATCGGCTCTCTTAAAAGTAGTCTGAAAGGTAGCAACATCCATTGCACCACCCGATCTTACAGAATCAACCTTAACATAACCGGTTATCACATCCCCGGGATATATAGGTGAAAAATACTCATATTCTTCAGCCGCATGAAGTAATTTTTTAACATCGATCCCAATTTCTTTCATCCTATCCCAGATCTCTGGATACCCCCAGAAATTCATCACGGTAGGAAATGTTAAAGGAGCGGGTGTATCTTTATAGCCTTGTTTTTTTGCTGCCTCAGCATCAAAATAAATCGGATTTTTATCACCAATTGCAAGACAAAGCTCTTTAATCTTCGATCTCTCTACTACAAATATATAGGGCGCATATTCACGCCCAGCCGCATTTAAATCTATCATATTTAAACCCTCTAATAATTTTTATTAGGTAAGTAACATACCACCGTCTACAACCAGCACTTGTCCTGTAATATATTTTGCTTTATCCGATGATAAAAATAATACTGCTTCTGCAACATCGTTTACTTCACCATAAGTACCCATTGGAATATGTTCTATGTATTTTTCTTTAATTTTCTCATCAAGTTCACCAGTCATCTCGGTTTGTATAAATCCTGGAGCAACAGCATTAACATTTATATTTCTTTTTCCTACTTCAGCGGCCATTGTTTTTGTAAGCCCAATAATACCAGCTTTTGACGCAGAGTATCCTGGTTGTCCAACGTTACCTCTGATGCCAACAATAGATGAAATATTAACGATCTTGCCATATTTTGCTCTCATCATCATAAGCATTGCTTCTTTGGAAACCAAAAATACACTTTTAAGATTAACATCCAGTACTTTATTAAAATCATCAAAACTTGTTCTCATTGTAAGACTGTTAATGCTTATCCCTGCATTATTTACACAAACATCAAGTTTTCCGAATTTATCACTGATTACTTTAAATAAATTTTTAACATCACTCTCAACAGCCACAGACCCAGCAACACCGATTGCTTCAACTTTATATTTATCCGCAATTTCTTTAGCCGACTGCTCTACAGTCGCAGAAATATCAGCAAGTACGATTTTCGCACCTTCGCCTGCGAATTTTTCTGCTATAGCCCTACCGATACCCCTGGACCCACCGGTCACCAGCACTACCTTATCTTTAAATTCCATATTTTTCTCCTAAAATAATTTAAGCTTCTGTCAAATATTAAACCATTTGACAAATTTGTAT